>JAWOAS010000204.1:0-2634 GCA_046498405.1 Egibacteraceae bacterium | reverse complement strand
CCCAATAGTCGTGCACGGCTGTCATACTCGCAGATCTAGACCGGCTGAGCTTGGACGGTCGGCCTCGGTCTGTGTGCAGAGAAGGGTGGCCCTACCTGCTGTACTCCGGAGGAGACACTCGGCCCTTCGCAGCGCCTATCGGCGGCTGAGTGCCGATGTGGCGGTTGGGTGTGGGGGTGGAGACCCCGCCTCCGCCTAGGAGACGTTCAGCAAGCCGAGACACCCCCCCTTCACCAAGGAATTCGTAATGTGAACCGCCACCCGGATGTCACTGGGATCCGCCAACGTGTCTCAGTGGATCCGCCATCCGGTGTCAGTGGTTCCGCCAGGACCGACATTGAGGTGCCGGCCGGGTGCGCTGCTCCCGGCCGGCACCGCCGTTCGCGGCAGCTGGCTCGTTCTGCCTCTGGGTGCGTGCGGCGGTTGACCCCGCAGGAGACGTACCAGGGGTGTCGGGAGGTCGCCGCGGGCGGCGCCAGCGTGACGTCGCGGATCGGTGAGGATGCCCGCTTGGTGTGGAGCTCCGGTGAGGGGCCTCCGCTTGCCGCATCGTAGGGTGGGACGGCACCGAGCAAGGAGTCGCCGTGACCGCGCGTGTCGAACCGTTCTCCCGGGATCTCGTGCGGGGCGTCCTCGACGAGATGGGGCTGCACTACCTGCGGGACAGGGACGACGACCTCATCGTCGACTTCGAGCGCGACGAGGAGACGGGCCGCCAGATCCGGCTGTGGCTCATCGCCGGCGGGTCGGAGGAGGACGTCTTCCAGGTCCTCATCCACGCCGACCGGACCTTCTCCGACGATGAGTCGTCGGCGATGCTCGTCGCCGTCAACGAATGGAACGACACGCGGCGATGGCCGCAGGTCGCGCTCACGCGCCTTGCCTCGGGGCAGTGCAAGATCGCGGGAGCGTTCTCGCTCCCGGTCAAGGAGGGCATCCACGCACCCCTGCTGCGCGACGTGATCGAGACGATGATCGCGGTCGGGCACGACTTCTGGCGGTGGCTCGGCGAGGAGCACGGGATCGTCTAGGCCGGCGCTCGCGTCGACCGTCCCCGGGCCGGGTTGGTCGGTGGGAGGACGGGAGAGACTGGCCCCCGAACTGACGTCGCGGCGACCCGCCGCGAGCCGCCGGGTGACCGCACCCTCGTAGGACGGACCGCGCTGCCATGGCCGACCAGCTGCTCTTCCCCGACATGACCGATGAGGCGATCGGCGCGCGGCTGCGCCGCCTGCGGTGGCAGAACGTCGCGATGGGGGTGCTCCACCTCGGTCAGGCCATCGCGGTGTGGTCGCTCAACGAGACGGAGTTCTCCCTCCCGGTCACCTCGACCTACCCGGCGGGTCCGCCCGGCACCCCGCCGTCGCTGTGGGAGCCGGCGATCGGCTCGGTCGACATCGGGCTGTGGATCTTCGTCTTCCTCGCGCTCAGCGCGTTGTTCCACTTCCTCATCGCCTCGCCGTGGTACTTCCCCCGCTACGCCGACGACATCCGCCGCGGCAAGAACTCCGCGCGCTGGGTGGAGTACTCGCTGTCGTCCTCGGTGATGCTCATCGTCATCGCCGCGATCACCGGCATCGTCGACATCGCCGCGCTCATCGCGATCTTCGGCGCGAACGTCGCGATGATCGCATTCGGGGAGGTCCAGGAGCGCTACGAGCGCCCCGGAGGCTCGCTCCTGCCCTTCTGGCTCGGCACCCTCCTCGGGCTCGTGCCGTGGGTGGCGATCGGCTTCTACCTCTTCGGGGTCGGGGCCGAGGGCTACGACCTCTCCCAGGTCCCCGGGTTCGTGTGGGTGGTCTTCTTCGCGATCTTCGCCTTCTTCTTCTCCTTCGGGCTCAACCAGTGGCTGCAGTTCAAGCGCCTCGGCCCGTGGCGCAACTACTTCGTCGGCGAGACGACCTACGTCGTGCTCTCGCTCGTGGCCAAGTCGCTGCTGGCGTGGCTGCTGTTCGCCAACGTCCTCGCCGCCGCCGCCTTCGACTGACGCCGGCGAGGGCGCGGCGACGAAGGGCGCCCGGCCCACCGACTCCGCGGGAAGGGGTCGTTGCCGGAGGCGGTCGCCCGGACTCACGCGGGCAGGCCTGCGAGGGCGAGTACCGTCAGCGCCAGTGAGGCGACGATCTCGCCGGCGCCGACGACGGCCGGGCGCAGGGCACGGCGTCGACGGGCGTTGAGCGCCGGCCCGGCCAGCGCCCGCAGGGTCAGCAGCGCCCAGAGGGCGGTCAGCGCCCAGCCCTGCAGGCCGCGGGCGGCCAGGACCGACGCGCCGAGCGTGCCGGCGGCGTGGTAGGCCACTGAGGCGATGACGTAGCCGCGCCGTCCGCGCTCGCGGATCATCGTCTTGACGTAGAGCACGGTGCCGAGGAAGTAGGCCAGGAGCACCGCGGCGGCGTCCCACAGCGCGAGCCTGTGGCTGGCTGCCCGCGGCGCGGAGCGCTCACTGGCCAACGACGCCCTCGCCGCCCTCGCCGCCTCGCTCATGGCCGCGGTCGCCTTCGACGCCGGCGGCGGCGGCGACTGGCTCGCGCTGTGGGTCGCCGCCGCGGTGCTCCTGGCCTACTTCCTCGGCACCGTGCTCTACGTCAAGACGATGATCCGCGAGCGCGGACGGCGCGGCTACGTCATCGCCTC
>JAWOAS010000155.1:0-7848 GCA_046498405.1 Egibacteraceae bacterium | reverse complement strand
GCTTACGCTTACTGCAAGGATAAACAATACAGCCGGGCCTTTTATGATTACCTCAAAACGGCCGGACTGGATGACAAGATCAGCTTCATATGCAGTGAAAACAAAGTGTGCTGGGAAGATCTGCTGTTCGAGATCGAGCTGGACGTGGCGAAGAGAGTTTGAATGTTTGACGGGAGTTTGATGTTGGGGCCAGTAGTTAATTCATTAGGCATTGGTTGTCATTAGATTGTTTGACAAAAGAGTTTGACAAAAGAGTTTGACGGGAGTTTGACAGGAGTTTGAGTGTGATGCAAATTTTGTAGAGGCACGCCTTGAACTCGGCCTGCCCCACGGCAGCCGGGCGGTACGCTCGGCCAGTAGCGCATACGAGAAGCAGCCCTAGAAAGACTTAGAGGCACTCGAGGGGGTGGTCGAAGACGAGTTCGTCCGCCGCCTCTACCTCGGCGGGACCGTCCTGCCATTTCGCACCCTCACCCCCAAGCTCGCCGTCATCCCCCTCGAGGGCAGCCGGCTGCTCAACGGCACCGACGAGCCCTCGACCTCTACCCCGGCCTGGCCACCTGGTGGCGTCAAGCCCAACACGCCTGGCGCACCCACCGGTCCAGCGACCGTCTCGAACTCACTGAACGACTCGACTACCACCGTGGCCTCACCCAGCAACTCCGCGTCCTTCCGCATCGGGTCGCCTACAGCACAAGCGGTATGCACCTGGCCGCCGCCCGCATCGATGACCCGCAGGGCCTGATCGACAACACCCTCTACTGGGCAGCCGTCGAGACCGAGGACGAGGCCCACTACCTCTGCGCCATCCTCAACAGCCCCAAGACCACCGAGCTCGTCCGCCCCCTCATGAGCTACGGCAAGGACGAGCGCCACATCCACAAGCATGTCTGGAAGCTGCCCATCCCCGCCTACAACCCGGGCGACCACCGCCACCAGCGCCTCGCCGACCTCGGCCACGCCCTCGCAGCAGAAGTCGCCGCGCTCGACCTCGACGAGACCACCCACTTCCCGGTGCTCCGCTGCCGGATCCGCGAGCACCTCGAAGCCTCGCCCGCCGGCATCGAAGCCCAGGAGCTGGTCATCGAGCTGGTGAGCTGACCCCGAACGCCGCTGGCCACACCCCGAGTGTCGGCCTGGGCTCGCGGCCGCGCGCGTTCGCGCGGACCCGCTGGTGGAACAGAAACCGGCCCTCGCAGGCCCTCGGATTCTGTTCACCCTCGGGCCCGGATTCTGTTCAGTCCTCCGTGGAGCGGGTGAGGGGAATCGAACCCCCGTTGCGAGCTTGGGAAGCTCGTGTTCTACCATTGAACTACACCCGCGGGCTGAGCAGGCATGATACGGCCGTCGTCGTGCCCCGCGCAATCGAGGCCAGGCTCATGATCCTCTCCGACCGCGACGTCCGCGCGCAGCTCGACGCCGGGCGGGTGCAGATCGACCCGCTCGCCGAGGACGCCCTGCAGCCCTCCTCGGTCGACCTGCGGTTGGACCGGCGCTTCCGGGTCTTCGCCAACCACCGCTACCCCTACATCGACACCCGCGAGCCCCAGCCCGACCTCACCGAGCTCGTCGACGTCGCCGAGGGCGAGCCGTTCGTGCTCCACCCCGGCGAGTTCGTCCTCGGCGCGACGCTCGAGCGCGTCGTGCTGCCCGACGACCTCGTCGCTCGCCTCGAGGGCAAGTCGAGCCTCGGGCGGCTCGGGCTGCTCATCCACTCCACCGCCGGCTTCGTCGACGCCGGCTGGGACGGGTGGCTGACCCTCGAGCTCTCCAACGTCGCGACCCTGCCGATCGCGATCTACCCGGGGATGAAGATCGGCCAGCTCGCGCTGTTCCGGCTGTCCTCCCCCGCCGAGCGGCCCTACGGCAGCGCCGCGCTCGGTAGCAAGTACCAGGGTCAGCAGGGGCCGACGGCCAGCCGGTACTACGAGAACTTCCGCGGGGCGGACTCGGCGTAGCAGCGGCTCAGGCCGGCTCGACCGCCGGCGGCGGGGCGACGTCGCGCAGGACGTCGAGGAGCGCGTCGAGGCCGGCCTGCTTGGGCACGAAGGCGTCGGCGCCGAGGTCGACGACGTCGGCGGCGACCGCGGGCGGCTCGGAGGAGAAGACGACGATGCGGGCCTCGGGCAGGCGCTCGCGCAGCAGCGGCAGCGTCGCCCGCCCGTCGCGGCGCGGCATCGCGAGGTCGAGGACGACGCCGTCGGGCGCGACCGCCTCGGCGACGGCGAGGGCCTCGACGCCGTCGCCCGCCTCGCCGGCGAAGGCGAACGCGGGGTGCTCCTCTATCGCGCGGCGCAGCACCGCGCGGATGCCGACGTGATCGTCGACGACGAGCACTCGCAGCGGTGCGGGGTGCCTGGCCATGCTCCCGCCCTCGTGTCGATCACCCTCCGTCCCATGGGGGCGGATGAGAGGTGACGTAAAGTCATCTTGCTGCCAGGTACCGCCGCCGTCAACCCCGTTCGGGTGGGGGGGCGCCGGCCTGGGACGGCGCACTGCGCTCAGTCGGCCTCCGGCGCCTCGCCTCCTCCCGCGGTGACCGAGGGGTGGGCCTCGTCGCCGTCGACCTGGGCCAGCGGCAGCAGCGACTCGGCGAGGAGGTGGGCGACGTCGACGACGCGCACCTGCCCCTCGGCGAGCTCGCCCTTGCCGGCCTTGTCGGCGACGGCGTCGTCGAGCATGACCATGCAGAACGGGCAGGCGGTCGAGACGAGGTCGGGCTCGAGGTCGAGCGCCTCGTCGATGCGCTCGTGGTTGACGCGCTTGCCGAGGTCCTCCTCCATGAAGAAGCGCGCCCCGCCGGCGCCGCAGCAGAAGCTCTGGCTGCGGCACCGGCCCATCTCGACCTTCTCGAGCCCGGCGACGCCGTCGACGACGCTGCGGGGCTCGTCGTAGACGTCGTTGTGCCGTCCGAGGTAGCAGGGGTCGTGGTAGGTGACCCGCTTGGCGACCTCGGCGCGCGGGGTCAGCCGCCCCTCGGCCACGAGGTGGGCCAGCAGCTCGGAGTGGTGGATGACCTCGAAGTGCCCGCCGAAGTCGGGGTACTCGTTGGCGAGGGTGTTGAGGCAGTGCGGGCAGGTCGCGACGATGCGCCTGGCGCCGACCTCGTTGAGCGTCTCGACGTTGGTCTCGGCCATCATCTGGAAGAGGTACTCCATGCCGAGGCGGCGGGCGGGGTCGCCGGTGCACGACTCGGCCGGGCCGAGCACCGCCCAGGTCACCCCGGCGGCGTCGAGGAGGTCGGCCACGGTCTGGGTCGTCTTCTTCGCGCGGTCCTCGAACGCCCCGGCGCAGCCGACCCAGAAGAGGTACTCGACGTCATCGTCGATCGGGCCGTCGACGACCCGGATGTCGCGGTCACCGGCCCAGTCGAGGCGCTTGGACGAGCCCGCGCCCCACGGGTCGCCGGAGTTCTCGAGGTTGCGCAGCATCGCGCCGGCCTCGGGCGGGAAGCTCGACTCCATCATCGCCTTGTAGCGGCGGAGGTCGACGATGTGGTCGACGTGCTCGATGTCGACGGGGCACTCCTCGACGCAGGCACCGCAGGTCGTGCACGACCACAGGACGTCGTAGTCGATGACGACGCCCTCCGCGCCGGGGGCGTCGCCGACGAGCGGGGTGTTGAGGACCGCGGCGTCGCCGTCCGCCTCGCGCTTGGCCTCGTCGAGGAGGTAGGGGCCCTTGGCGTAGAGGTGGTCGCGCAGGTCCATGATGAGGAGCTTGGGCGACAGCGGCTTGCCGGTGTTCCACGCCGGGCACTGGCTCTGGCAGCGGCCGCACTCGGTGCAGGAGTACATGTCGAGCAGGCGCTTGAAGCCGAAGTGCTCGATCTCGCCGACGCCGAGGACGTCGTCCTCGTCCATCTCCTCGACGTCGATGCGGTCGGCCTCGAGCTTGCCGAGGCCCTTGGGGAAGCGGCTGAAGGCGACGCTGAAGGGGATCGACACGACGTGGAGGTGCTTGGAGTGGACGGTGAAGAGGAAGAACCCCACGAACACCGCGAGGTGGGCGAGCAGGAACGCCGTGGCGATGAGCTCGAGGCCGGTCGTGTCGATGCCGCCCATGAGCTCGCCGAGCCAGGAGGAGGCGAACGCGCCGTCGGGGTAGGGCAGCGTGCCCTTGGCCGCCCGCGCGCCGCGCAGGACGAGCGCGGTGTAGAGGAGCACGAACTCCGCGAGCAGGACGTACCAGCCCTCGTCGAGGTTCGAGCCGGCGAAGCGCGAGGCCCGGCCGTGGCGCGTGGGGGCCTGGGCGAGGCGGATCGCGGCGAAGCCGACGACGGTGGCCAGGACGATGACGGTGAAGAGGTCCTGGGCGAAGCCGAGCGCCTCGGTGCGCAGCGCCCCGGGCGGGAAGCCGGGGATGTGGAAGGCGGGGTCGAAGATCTCCCCGACGGCCTCGATGGTGTGGGTCTGCAGGACGATGAAGCCCCAGAAGATGAGCGCGTGGAGGAAGCCCGAGCCCGACCAGCGCAGGATCTTCTCCTGGCCGAGGACGTGGCGCACGAGGTAGCGGGCCTTCTGCCCCCAGTGGCCCATGCGCGCGGGCATGGGCTCGGCGACGAGGAGCAGCCGCGCGAGGAAGACCACGCGCCGCAGCGCGAGGAAGAGGCCCCCGCCGAGGATGGCGAGGCCTGCGGTGAGCCGGACGAGGTCGAGGGTGGCCATGCGTCGTCCCTTGCCGCCTACGTTGTTACTGAAGGGTAACTTCTGAGGGCGTGGGGGGTCCAGCCGGCGCGGTGCCCCGGTGCGCGGCGTGGCGGGGCCCGGTGGTGGCGGGGCCCGGTGTGGTCGGGCCGGGCGCGGTCGGCCCCGGGGGGCGGACGGTCCCGGGGCGGGGTGCTAGGAGCGCGGCTTGGGCTGGTAGACCTTGCGGCGGAAGACGTCGGTCCGCGTCGAGGCGACCCGGTCGAGGATGAGCAGCCCCTCGAGATGGTCGAGCTCGTGCTGCAGCGCGCGGGCCTCGAAGCCCTCGGCCTCGATGACCCGCTCGGCGCCGTCGGGGTCGGTGCCGCGCACGACGACGCTCAGCGCCCGGCGCACGTCGGCGGTGAAGTCCGGCACGCTCATGCAGCCCTCGCGGGCGACCTCGCTGCCCTCCGAGAGCAGGAGCTCGGGATCGAAGAGGACGATGAGCCCGTGGTTGGCGTCCTTGGCCTTGGGGTGGCGCGAGACGTCGAGGCAGAACGCGCGGCGCGAGACCCCGAGCTGGGGTGCGGCGAGGCCGACGCAGCCGGGCGAGACGACCATCGTGTCGACGAGGTCGGCAGCGAGGGCCGGGTCGGGTCCGCCGCTGGGCACCGCCCGGGTCTTGAGCACCGGGTGGGGGACGGTGACGACGTCGCGCTCGGGCATCTACAGCGTCTCGATGTCGAGCGGGTGGATGCTGACCTCGACGCCGCCGACGCGCTCCTTGATCGCCTCGGCGATCGCCGCCGGGTCGGCCCCGGAGAGGTCGACCTCCATGACGCAGGCGTAGACCGGCTCCTCGCCGCCGAGCACCTGCGTGGTGAGGTCGGTGACGTTGACGCCGGCGTCGGCGAGCGTGCTCGCGGCCTTGTGGACGATGCCCGGGCGGTCGGTGCCGTAGACGCTGACGACGTGGTCGGCGGGGGTGCCGCCGAGGCGGCCGGCGCCGACCTCGCTCACGCGCACGAAGAGGCCGAGGTCGGCGGTGGCCTCGGCGAGCGCGCGCTCGAGCTCGGCGGGGTCCTCCTCGGCCTCGACGAGGAGCATGATCGCGAAGTGCCCGCCGAGGATCGTCATCGTCGAGTCGGTGAGGTTGCCGCCGTGCTCGTAGAGCACGCCGGTGACCCGCGCGATGATTCCCGGGCGGTCCGCGCCGATCGCGGTGACGGCCATGGCGGGCACGGGGGCTCCTCTCGACGGTGGTCTGCCGGGGGAGTCTAGGCCCGCAGGAGTCTAGGCAAGGCCCGCCGCGCCGGCGTCCCCGGCGGTGAGCGCGACGGCGAGGACGACGGCGAGGGCGACGGCGGCGAGCAAGGCCCCGGCCACGAGCCGGCGCCGGCGCGCGGTCTCGTCGGTCTCGTCGGCCTCGTCGGCCCCCTCGTCGGTGAAGGTCTCGTCCTCGACGTGGATGCGGATCGGCACCCGGGTCGCGCGCTCCTCGGCGCGTCCGGCGCCTGCCTCCTCGTCGGGCTCGGCCTCGGGCGAGGCCTCCCCCGTCGCCTCGGGCGCGGCCTCTCCCGCCGCCTCGGGCGCGGCCTCTCCCGTCGCCTCGGGCGAGTTGTCCTCGACCTCGGCCCTGGGCTCGGGTCCGGGCGCGGGCTGGCTCGCCGCCTCGTCGTCGGTATCGACCCTGGGCGGGGGTCCGGCCTCGGGCTCGGCCTCGGATGGGGCCGCCGCCTCGTCGCCGGCCCCGTCCCCGACCCGCTCCCGGGGCGCGTCCCCCGGCGCGGCGGGGGGCTCGGGCACCGCCTTCCCGAGCGCGGCGAGGGCCTGGCGGCCCTCGAGCAGCCGGCGGGCGAGCTGGGTGCACGACGGGCAGGACTCGGCGTGGGCGAGCGCGCCCGGGCTGGCCACGGCGAGCCCGCCGAGGCGCTCGGCGTGGACGACGGTGACCGGCTCGTCGAGGGCGTCGAGGCGGCCCTGCGCGAGCGCCGCGGGGGCCTCGTCGGCGCTGATGCCGACGATGCGGGCGGCCTGGCCGAGGGGCAGGTCGCAGGTGTCGTGCAGCAGCGCGAGCTCGGCGCGGGCCCGCATCGTCGGGGCCTCGACGGCCGCCTCGCGGACGGCGCGCAGGAGGTCCTCGGCGGAGGCCTCCGCGCCGCCCTCGCGGTCTGCGGCCTCGGCGACGACCGCTGCTGCGCGCTCGGCGTCGCCGGTGAGCCACCAGGCGTAGCGGTAGGCGCTCGCGCGATCCCTGTCGGCCATGCCCGACAGCCTAGGGCGTGCGCGCCGCGAGGTCGCGCAGCCCCGGCTGCGCCGTCGCCGGGGCCCTCATGCGGCGTAGCCTCGGGGTATGTCCTGGCCCCGTCCGCCCGTGCGCCGCGCCGGCGTCCTGCGCGCCGCCGCGCTGCTCGCGCTGCTGCTCCTGCTCTCCGGCTGCGCCGCCGGTGGCGGCCCCGCGTCCGGCGACGGCGAGACGGCCGACGCCGAGGGCGAGGCCCCGCCCGACGCCGGGCAGGAGCCGACGGCCGACGCCGGGCAGGAGCCCGCGCCCGACGCCGAGGAGGAGGCCCCGCCCGACGCCGGGGCGACACCGCCACCGCAGGCCGAGGGCCTCGAGACCGCCGAGGTCGCCCTCGTCGGCGAGGGGCGGCGCGAGCCGCTGACGGTCTACCTCGCCGACACCCCCGCGCTGCGTCGCGAGGGCCTCATGGGCTGGGAGCGCCTGCCCGAGGGCACGGGGATGCTCTTCGTCTTCGACGAGGAGCGTGAGGGGGGCTTCTGGATGAAGGACACGCTCCTGCCGCTGTCGATCGCCTTCGCCGACGCCGAGGGCCACCTCGTGGCGATCCTCGACATGGAACCCTGCGAGGCCGACCCCTGCCCGACCTACGATCCTGACGTGGCCTACCGCTACGCCCTCGAGGTCGAGCAGGGCGCGCTCGAGCGCCGTGGCGTCGACACCTCGTGGTCGCTGGAGCTGCCCTCGGGCCTCGCAGGGTGACCGCGGCGGGTGCGGCTGGGTACGCTGAGACCGGCGACAGCGCCGAGCGGCGAGGAGGACGTGCGATGGCGACCTGGATCATGTGGCTCGTGGCAGCCGCCGTCCTCGCCCTGCCGGTCGTGCTCGGCCTCGCCTTCCACGGGCGGGACCGTACCGACAGCCGCGGGCGTCGGCTCCACCGCGACTGGCGGGCCTCACTGCCATCCCGCTAGCAAT
>JAWOAS010000125.1:0-4384 GCA_046498405.1 Egibacteraceae bacterium | reverse complement strand
GTGGCCATCAGCGCCCAGGCCGACCACCTCGAGGAGGAGCGCGCCGCGCTCGAGCGGGTCAAGGACGAGCAGCGCGAGCTGCTCGCCGAGGTCGAGGAGCTGCGCGACGACCAGGCGTTCGCGGCGGCCGAGGCGGAGGCGGAGGTCGACGAGCTCCACGAGCACGAGGCCTACCTCGCGAGCGAGGAGCGCGAGATCGCCCAGGCCGCGCGCGAGGCCGCGCGCGAGGCCGAGCAGGCCGAGCAGGCCGAGCAGGCCGAGCAGGCTGAGCGGGCCGAGAGTCGCCGGGTCGCCGAGCGTGCCGACCGTTCCTCGGATGACGACGGCGGCGGCGGAGACGACGGTGGAGGCTCGGGCTCGGGTGGTGGCGGGGACGACCCGCCCCAGGCCTCTGGCGGCGGCTGGGCCTGGCCGGCGGCCGGCACGGTCACGAGCGAGTACGGCACGCGCTGGGGGCGCCTGCACGCCGGCATCGACATCGCGGCGGGCACCGGCACGCCGGTCACCGCCGCGCGCGGGGGCACGGTGTCGAGCGCGGGTTGGCAGGGCGGCTACGGCAACGCCGTCATGGTCAGCCACGACGACGGCACCGTCACCCTCTACGCCCACCTCTCGTCGATCGACGTCAGTTCCGGGCAGTCGGTGAGCCAGGGCCAGCGCCTCGGCGGGATGGGCTGCAGCGGAAGCTGCACCGGCACGCACCTGCACTTCGAGGTACGCGTCAACGGCGCGGCGCAGAACCCCCGCAGCTACCTCGGGGGCTGAGCGCGCGCCCGCCCGCGTGCGGCGCCACCGGGGGTACGCTGCAGGCTCGAGGAGGTTGCCCGATGCCACCGCCGGCCCATGAGCCCCGCTACGTCACGATCGAGCGCTCGTTGCGCGAGCGGATCGCGACGATGCAGCCCGGCGACAAGTTGCCCTCCGACGCCGAGCTCTGCGAGGAGTTCGACGTCAGCCGGATGACCGCGCGCCAGGCGGTGCAGTCCCTCGTGCACAGTGGCCTCGTCACGCGCATGCCCGGGCGGGGGACGTTCGTGGCCCACGACCCGGTGCGGCGCAAGATGAACAGCCTCCTCTCCTTCACCGAGGAGATGCGCCGTCGCGGCTTCGAGCCCTCCTCCCGCGTGCTGTCCCGTGGCCTTGAGGAGCCCTCGGAGGTCGAGATCGCCGAGCTCGGGCTCTCGGCGCGCCACGACGTCGTCGTCGTGCGGCGCGTGCGCCTGGCCAACGGCACGCCGATGTCGATCGAGCGCGCGGCGCTGCACGGCGACCTCGCCGGTGTGCTCGAGGCCGAGCTCGAGACGGGCTCGCTGCACGAGGCGCTCCGAGCCCTCGGGCGGGTGCCGACGGTGGCGCGCGGCACCTTCAGCTGCCGGCTCGCCACGACCGACGAGGCGCGCCTGCTCGACGTCGGCCGGCCCGCGCCCCTGCTCGTGGAGCGCCGTCTCATCACCGATCAGGACGGCGCCCCGATCGAGCTCACCGAGTCGGCCTACGCCGGTGAGCGCTACGTCTTCGACATCGAGCTGCTCGTCGAGCAGGGGCGTGCCCTCGCCGGCGAGGCCACGTAGCGCGCCTCAGGCGCGCAGCCGCAGGGCCGTCGCGGGGTTGGCGACGAGCGCGCGCTCGGCGAGGTCGCCGAGGCCCATCGCGCGCAGGCGCGGCGTGAACGTCGTGAGCACGTAGTCGAGGCCGGGACCGCCGCCGTAGGCGGGCCAGTAGCTGCGTCGTGCGAGGTCGCTGGCAAGCAGCACGCGGTCGGCGTGACCGGCCTCGGCGAGGCCAGCGAGCAGGTCGAGGGTCTGGCTGTCGGGCCCGTACTTCACGCGTCCGGGCATGTCGCAGCACAGGTAGGCCCCCCGGGAGGCGAGCTCGCCGAGCAGCCCCGGGTCGGGGTTGTGGTCGATGTGCCCGAGGATGACGGCGTCGGGGGCCACGCCGGAGGCCTCGAGGAGGTCGAGCTGGGTGTGGGCCATCGTGCCCTTCTCGGTGTGGGTCGAGACCGGCGCGCCGGTGTGGGCGTGGGCCTGGCCGATGGCCTCGGCGAGGCGCTCGACGGCCGGGCCGGCCCGGTGGTACTCCGTGGCGAGCTTCATCACGCCGGCGCGGACGGGGGAGCGGTCCACCAGCGGCCCCTCGTAGCCGCCGCGGTCGATGCCCTCGACGATCTCCGCGACGAGGAGGTCGGCGATCGCCTCGGGCGCGTAGTGGTGCAGCCAGTGCGTGTCGGCGTAGTAGCCGAGCTTGTGGAAGCCCGTCGCGGCGACGATCGCCACGCCGGTGCGCCGGGAGATCTCCGCGAGGCCGTCGGGGTCGCGCCCGAAGCCCAGCGGGGTCATCTCCACGAGCGCGGCGCCGCCGGCCTCGGTGAAGCGCTCGACCTCGGCAACGGCGGCGTCAACGGAGTCGAGCCGGAAGTCCGGCTCGTGACGGACCGGCCATCCGCCGGTCATGAGCAGGTGCTCGTGGGCCATCGTCACCCCGAGCCCCGCGGGGTCGCGGTCTCCGGTCACGGTGCGGATCACAGCAGGGCCCCTCCCTCGCGCAGGCGTGCGCGGACGGTGTCGACATCGACGTCGCCGACCGGGCGGTCGGTCTCGGCGGCCAGTGCCGCGGCGGTCCCGGCGGCCTGGCCCATCGCCATGCACTGGCCCATCGAGCGCACCGAGGCGTGGGCGTCGTGGGTGGCCGACAGGCAGCGTCCCGCCACGACGAGCCCCTCGATCTCCCGTGGCAGCAGGCTCGCGAGGGGGATGCCGTAGGTCCGCCCGGTCGGCTCGGTCGTGCCGCTGCCGACGTAGGCCCAGTGCGTGGTCGACCCCGCGGCGTGGTCCTCGACCGGCGCGCCGCAGCGGGCGATCGCGTCGTCGAAGTCGCGTCCGGCGAGGACGTCCTCGCGGGTGAGGACGTGGCGTCCCACGAGTCGACGGGACTCGCGCACCCCCAGGCGCGTCGACGTGCCCAGCAGGTAGGCGTCGCCGTACCCGTCGACGCGGTCGGTGAGGAAGCGCCGGTACTCGCCGACCTGTCGCCGACCCTCGACCTCCGCGGCGGTGAGCTCCCACGGGTCGGTGACGTCGTAGCCGGCCACCCGGGTCAGGTTCGTGTGGACGACGCCGGGCAGGCACGTGCGGTGCGCCGAGCCCTCGCGGCGCGGCAGGTCGTAGCCCTCTTCGGCGGCCGCGGCCATCGCCTCGTGGAGCGCGGCGGTGCTCGCCGCTGCGTCGAGGTCGACGCCGCCGAGGCGGAACGTCGCCGTGCAGGGCTGGCGGCGACGGGCATCGAGCGAGCGGTCGAGCGCGGCGCCGGCGCGCCAGGCGACCTCGGCGTCGCCGGAGGCGTCGACGACGGTGCGCGCCCACGCGACCACCGGCCCGGCCCGCGTCTCGACGACCGCGCCGAGCACGCGCTCCTCCTCGACGACGACCGCCGAGAGCAGCCCGTGCAGCAGCAGCCGGGCGCCGGAGGCGGCGACGAGCTCGTCCCACACGACCTTGAGGGCCTCGGGCTCGTAGGTCACCCCGGTGCCGGCCCCGTAGGTGTTGGGGCGCTCGAAGGCCTCGCCGCGGGCCGCGAGCCGCTCGCAGACCTCCCAGCCGATCCCGCCGACGACACGCTCGGAGGCGCCGGGTGCGTAGAAGCCGTAGAAGGTGTCGAGCACGCGGGCCCCGGTGCCTCCGAGGAAGCCGCCCGACTCGACGAGCAGCGTCGCCGCGCCGGACCGGGCGGCGGCCACCGCCGCGGCGCAGCCGGCCGAGCCGCCCCCGACGACGAGGACGTCCCCGGTCCACAGCCCGGGCACGTCGGCGAGGTCCTCAGGTCGGTAGCGCACCGCCGGTGCCATCACACCCTCCTCTCGCGCCGTGCCGCGCTCACAGCAACCAGCCCGCGTCGACCGGCAGCGTCGTCCCGGTGACGCGGGCGGCGTCGGGGGACAGCAGCCACGCCACGGCCGCGGCGACGTCGTCGGGGTCGAGCATCGCAGCACCGAGGGGCTGGAGGTCGGCGAGCCGCGATTGGACGTGGGGGTCGTGGGCGGCCCGCGCGGCCATCGGCGTGGCCACGAGCCCGGCGGCGACGACGTTGACGCGGATGTCGTCGGCGGCGCCCTCCCGGGCCGCGGCTCGGCTGAGCGCCACGAGCCCTGCCTTGCTCGTGGCGTAGGCGGCGGTGAGGAAGTCCTCGTCGGTGGCCTCGCCGAGGACGGACCCGACGAGGACGGCCGCGCCGCCGCCCGCGCGGCGCAGCGCCGGCAACCCGGCATGTATTTTATTGATTTTGATTACTACGAAAAGTATGAAGAACAACTGATGGGTGCAGTGTATATTAAAAATCATCACGGCCCCACACCCGCAGGCTTTAAAGATATCTTGAAAGAAATGGA
>JAWOAS010000135.1:0-3442 GCA_046498405.1 Egibacteraceae bacterium | reverse complement strand
GTCGCCGACCACGGCCTCGCCGGTGCGGCCATCGCACGCGGCCTGCCGACGATCTCGATCGCCGACGTCAACGACCCCGGGCTGCCGCTCGCACAGGTCCGCGGGCGCACCGACGGGGTCCTCGCCATCGACGACAACCTCGCCCCCCGCCACTTCCTCGCGGTGACCGAGGCGATGCTCGCCTGGTAGCCGCCGGGGCGGCCCCCGCGCCGCGCCCGCCCCTCGCCGCACCGGCCGGTCCCCGCTCGCTCCCGCCCCGCTCGCCCCAGTCGTCCCCGCCCACGCCTGTCCCTGCCCCACCCCTCCTGCCCCCGCCCGCACCCGAACGACAAAGGCGCGCCATGACCACGCTCGAGAGGAAGGCCAGCGGCTACTTCGGCATCGAGGAGAAGGGCTCGTCGATGCGCACCGAGGCCGTCGCCGGGACGACGACGTTCCTCGCGATGGCCTACATCGTCTTCGTCAACCCCGACATCCTCGGCCAGGCCGGCATGGACGAGGGCGCGGTGTTCGTCGCCACGGCCCTGGCCGCGGCCATCGGCACGCTCGTCATGGGGCTGTGGGCGAACCTGCCGATCGCCCAGGCGCCCGGCATGGGGCTCAACGCCTTCTTCGCCTTCACCGTCGTCCTCGGCATGGGCGTGGCCTGGCAGACCGCCCTGGCGGCGACGTTCGTCTCCGGGCTCGTCTTCCTCGCCCTCGCGGTGACCGGGATCCGGCGGGTGATCATCGAGGCGATCCCGCTGCAGATGAAGTACGCGGTCGGGGCGGGCATCGGGCTGTTCATCGCCTTCATCGGGCTGAAGAACGCCGGCGTCGTCGTCGCCGACGAGGCCAACCTCGTCGGCCTCGGCGACCTCGGCCAGGGGCCGACGCTGCTGTCGATCCTCGGCGTCGTCGTCATCAGCGCGCTGCTGCTGCGCGGCGTCAAGGGCGCGGTGTTCTACGGGATGCTCATCACCGCCGCCGTCGGCGTGGCCACCGGCCTCTCCGACCTGCCCGGCGCGGTGGTCTCGGCGCCGCCGAGCCTCGCGCCGACCTTCGGCGAGGGGCTCGCGGCCCTGCCCGACCTCCTCAGCGTCGAGATGCTCGTCGTGATCTTCACGATGCTCTTCGTCGACTTCTTCGACACCGCCGGGACGATCATCGCGGTGACGAGCCAGGCCGGTCTCGTCGACGAGGACGGCAGGCTGCCCGGCGGCGACCGCGCGCTCGTCTCCGACGGCGTGGCCACCGTGGCCGGCGGCGTGCTCGGCACGTCGACGACGACCTCCTACATCGAGTCCTCCGCGGGGGTCGGCGCCGGCGGCAAGACCGGGATGACCTCGGTGGTCACCGCCGGGCTCTTCCTCCTCGCGCTGTTCTTCTCCCCGCTGCTCGCGGTCGTGACCGCCAACGTCACCGCGCCGGCGCTCATCGTCGTCGGGGTGATGATGGCCAAGGGCCTGGGGTCGGTGGACTGGGGCGACTACGCCTACGCGATCCCCGCCTTCGTCGTCGTCGTGACGATGCCGCTGACGTTCTCGGTGGCCACCGGCATCGCCCTCGGGCTCATCCTCTTCCCGCTCTTCAAGGTCTTCCAGGGCAAGGCCTCGGAGGTCCACCCGATGCTCTACGCGCTCATGGTCGTCTTCGCCGCCTACTTCGTCTGGCTCGCCTGAGGCCCGGGGCGAGGGGCTACGCCGACCGCCACGCGCTGAGGAGGTCGGCGGCCTCGAGCGTGGCGTCGGCGCCGGACCCTGCGGCGGCGCCGGCCGGGCTGACCGCGAGCAGCCGTGCGCGGGCGGCGCCGGGCACGACGGCCCGCCCTTCGGCGAGGGCGGCGATCTCGCCGGCAGAGACCGGCCGGTTCGGCCGCCACGTCACCGTGCCGAGCCAGGTGACCGCGCCGTCGCCGGCTGCGCCGGCGAGGTCGTACTCGTGCTGGCCGGCGCGGTCCCACCACGCGCCGACCTGCTCGAGGTCGGCGAACCGCCCATCGATGCGGGCCAGGCGCGCGACCGCGTCGTGGACGAGCGGCTCGACGGCCCTGCCGCGCCATGAGGGGTAGTCGCGGTCGTAGCGACCGATCGCGAGGTCGTCACGGCCGCGGGCGATGTCGGCGAGGTGGGGCCGGCAGTAGCGGAACCAGAACCGCAGATACGGATCGGTGATCCGGTAGCGACGGGCGCGCGTCTTGCGCGGGTGGGCGCCGACGGGCACGTCGATCGCGACGACTCTCTTGGCCTCGACGAGCACCCGCAGCGCCCGACTGACCGCGGTCTTGGCGGCGTCGTCGCCGCCGAGGTTGCCGACGGCGCTCGAGAACGTCGGGTAGCCGACCTCGACGGCGCCGATCGCCTCCAGGACGGTGCGTGCCTGCTCCGCGTCGCGGAACTCCGCGTCGAGCATGCGCTGTCCGGTGATCGCCAGCGGCGACTGGTCGTCGGCCAGTTGGGCGACGACGAAGCTGCGGGCGTCCGGGTGCCGGCGGGCCTCGGAGAGCAGCCGGGGGTAGCCGCCGGTGGCGAGGTGCACGTCGAGCACGTCGACGGGGTCGCGGTCACCGAGCGCGTCGCCGGTCTCGGCGGGGTCGAGCGCGGCGAGCACCATCTCACGGGCCCGCCCGAACAGCGGTCGGTCGTGCTCGGTGAGCCGTTCCATCATCGCGAGGTCGGAGCCGACGAGCAGGAGGAGGAGGGGGAGCCGTTCGAGCGAGCGGTCCCAGGCGTTCTGGAGGACCGCCTCCAGGGTGTCGTCGGTCTCGGTGGCCCACGGGAACTCGTCGAGCACGACGATGGCGGGCTGCCCGTCGAGGGCGATCGGCAGGCGTGCGAAGAGGTCGGCCCAGCTCGACGCCGGCGCGGCGAACGCGGTCTCGGCTGCGGGCAGCGGACGACGGGAGGTGCGCAGATCGGCCATGGCCTGCTCGAGCTGCAGCGCCGGGGCGCCGTTCTTCACCGCGGTGGTGAAGAGGGAGGGCACGGCAGCCTGCTCGACCATCTCCGTGAGCAGACGGGACTTGCCCACCTGCCGGCGCCCGCGGAGTGCGAGCATCCGCCCGGAGCCGCTGGCGTGGACCTCGTCGAGCTCGCCCCGCAGCCGCTGCAGCTCCCGCGTCCGACCCCAGAGCGCCATCGGTGACCTCCACCGCCGCAACAAACGAAAACGTATGTGACACGATTGCCATATCGCTGCGTGCAGGGGAGGTCGCCATCGCCCCCGGCGGGGTCGTCAACGGTGCTGCCGCCGAGCGCGAACCGGGAAAGGCGGGGGGCTGACTCCTGGCGTGCGGAGGCTTTGGAGGGACAGCCCGTCAGCTGGTGGCGCTCGGGTGTCCGGTGCCCGCGTGGGTGATCCAGACGATGCCGTCACCGTCGTCCGGGCAGTACCAGATGCGGCCGCCGCCGGTGACCTCGTACTGCCACTGCTCAAGGTCGGTGCCCTTGACGGTCTTGATGCT
>JAWOAS010000130.1:0-11923 GCA_046498405.1 Egibacteraceae bacterium | reverse complement strand
TTATTCCATGTATTCTCATGGCTCTGCAATGACAGGGGGTGCCATGGAGCGTCAACCACTCGCGGCCTGGCTCGACGCCGGCGACGCACCGCTCGACGACGAGCCCGAGGAGGAGCCCTCGCCCCGGCGACGCCGGGCCCGACTCCTGCTGCTGGCCGCCCTGCCCTGGGCGGTGCTCGGCGGCGTGCTCGTCGGCGCGCGCGACGGCGGGTCTGCCGAGGAGGGCGCCGAGGCCTCGCCCGGGTCGGCCGAGCAGGCCGGTGCGCGCGACGACGGGGCCGGTGCGACCGACGCCACCGACGCGACCGACGACGAGGCGGGCAGGACCGACGACGACGCCACCGACGCGACCGACGACGACGCTGGCAGGACCGGCGCCGACACCGCGCGCGACGACGAGCCCGGTGCGACGGTGCCGCCAGCCGCTGGCGCCGGCGCGGTCGTCGCCGTCCGGGAGGCGGCCACGGCCAGCGCCGGCGACGAGGCCCGGCGCTACGTCGACCTCGCCGTGGCCGAGGCCGCCGAGGCGCACGGCGACGTGACGGTCGTGCGGGTCCTCGCCGTCGTGCTCGAGGGCGACGCGCGCGCCTGGACCGACGCGGCGATCGAGCGCTACGCCGTCGCCGTGGCCCCCGACGGTCGCGCGCTGAGCGCGCCGTGGCGCGTGCCGGACCCGCCCGCGGCGGGGGACGAGCCCGCCTGGCACCCGGTCGACGACGACGAGGCGCTCGCCGCGGCGCGCGACGCCCTCGAGCGTCACGGCGCCGAGCCCGGCGGGGACCTCGCCGTCGACCGCGCCGAGGCCGCCCCGGGGCTGCTGCGGGCCACCTGGCGGGACGCCGAGGTGTGGCTCGCCGACGCCGACCCCCCGCGGGTCCTCGGGGCCCCGACCAGCACTTCCGACGATGAGGAGACGAGCCGATGAGCGCCACCGCGACCCGCCCGCGCACCGAGACCGCCCAGGACCCGGCCAGGCTCGAGCGCATGGCGCGGGCCTTCGCCGTGCTCTTCCTCGAGGTCGAGGCGGGGCTGCGGCCCCGCCAGCAGCTGCGCCGCCTCATCGACGCCGAGCTCTACGCCCGCCTCGACGGCGCGTGGATCCTCGATGGCGACTCGGCCGGGCGGCTGCTCGGCCTGCACGGCCGCGCCCCCGCCCCGGGGCGCTACGAGGTCGTCGCCCTCGTCGCCCGCGGCCGGCGCGTCACCGCCCTCGCCTTCCGCCTGCGGCGCGGAGCGGCGGGCTGGCAGGTCGACGAGCTCTGCCGTCCCGAGCGCGGCCCGCTGCCCGACCCCGCCTACCCCGTGCCCCGCGACGAGCCCGACCTCTTCGAGCTCCTCGGGGCGTGAGGCCACCGCGGCGGTGCGCGCGCCACGCGCCGACGTGGCGGTGCGCGTGCCGCACGCCGCCGCGGCGCGTGCCGTCCCGTCGCCGCCCGCGCGGACCGCGGCTGCGACCCGACGGGCGCGCGGCTGCGACCGGAGGGGACCCCCGCTACGCTGCCGCCGATGCCGCGCACCCCCGCCCCGACCGAGGCCGTTGCCCCTCGCGCCGCGGCGCGCCGCCCGTGACCGCAGCGCTCGCGCCGGGGGTGCACGAGCTCGTGCTCGCCCACGCGCGCGAGGCCAGCGACCGTGCCAACCCCGGGGCGGTGGCCACCGACGACCCTGCGCTGGCCGCCGAGCTCGTCGCCGAGGGCCGCCCCGTCCACCCCGTCGAGGCCGAGGCGCTGGCCGAGGAGCCGATCGCCGCGGTGCTGCTGACCGCCGAGGAGCTCTCCTTCTCCGGCGAGGGCGCCGAGGCGCTCGTCGACGCCGTCGCCGGCGCCCTGCCGCCCGAGGGGCTGCTCGTGGCCACCGCCCGCAACCGCGTCTTCGCCGAGGCAGCCGGGCTGCCACTGGGCGGGGTGCGCGGCTACGCCGCGAGCGACCTCGAGCGTCTCCTCGGGCACCGCGGCTTCCGCGTCGACCTGCTCTGCGCCCCTGGCGCAGCCGGGCGGCTGCGGGCGGGCCTCGTCGAGGACGACCTGCCCGACGCCGCCCCCCTCGACGTCGAGCGCGACCGTAGCCCGGGTCTGCTCGACGCCGCCCCGGGCCTGCTGGCCGTGGCCCGCGCCCCGCGCGACGCCGCCGACCGCGAGGAGCGCTTCTTCGCGACGCTGCCGCGCAAGGTCGTGGCCGCCGCGGTGCTCTGCCGCGCCGACGACGGCCGCCTGCTCTGCGTCTACGACCGCTTCAAGGGCCACTGGACGATCCCCGGCGGCGTCGTCGATCCCGACGAGAGCCCCCGTGACGGCGCCGAGCGGGAGGCCTGGGAGGAGACCGGCGTACGCGTGGCCGCTGGCCCGGCGCTCGGTCTCTTCGCCGGCTCCTGGCCCGACCGCCTCGTCGTCGTCTACGACGCCGTGCCGGTCGGGGGCGGCGCGCCGGCCACCGGCGCCGCGCACCACCACGAGGTCGGCGAGGCCGCCTGGCTCGACCTGCCTGAGGCGCTCGAGCGCCTCGCGGCCGGCCCGGCCTTCCAGGTGCGGCGCTGCCTCGCCGAGCCGGGCGGCACCTGGCCGCAGCCGGGCGCCTGAGCCCCGCCGCGGCAAGGGCTTCAGGTCGCGGGCGAGCCTGCCGACACTCGCGGTAGGTCCAGCGCCGACGAGGCCTGCGGTGCCTTGGGCGCTGGGCAGCGCGGCTGGCGCCGCGGCCTGGGAGGAGCCGGCATGGACCTTGAGTTCGCGATGAGCCACCACCTCGGCTCGACGCTCGTCTACGTCCTCGCGATGGGCCTCTGGGTCGTGCTGTGGCGCCACGTCGGCGGCGTCGCCCTCATGCGCGGGCGGGTCCCGGCGCTGTGGCTACCGTTCCTCCTCGCCCTCGGCTACCTCGCCGCCAACGCTCTGCTCGCCTTCGCCTTCGCCGGCGTCGGTGACGCCGCCTACGAGGAGAGCCGCTTCGTCTTCATCGACGGGCGCGCGACGATCGCCGTGCAGGCCTTCTCGTCGATCCTCGTCGTCGCGACGATCGTCTACGGGCTGACGATCCGCCGACTGCCGGTGGCCTTCATCCGCTTCATGGCCTACGCGATCGTCGCGATCCTCGGCCTCGTCGCCCCGATCCTGTGGATCCCCGACGGGCTCGCGGCAGGCTTCTTCGTCCTGCGTCACGTGCAGAACGCCGCCCTGACCATCGGGCTCTTCCTCACCGTCGGCGGGGTCATCGTCATGCTCGGCGACCTCATGGCCCACGGCGACGCCAAGGTCTCCGTCGGCGGCGACGACCCCGACGACCCGCCCGAGCCCGAACCGGCGCCGTGGGACGAGCAGGACCAGCCCGACGGCCACGCGCGCCGCGCGGGCAATGGCGCGTTCCGCGACCCCGGCGCCAGCCTCGACGGCGAGCCGGTCCGCAAGGCCTGACCGCGCCACGGCGGGCGACCCCGGGGCCCGCCCCGAGGCGGGGTCACGCCGGCGCCAGAGGCGCCCACACGCGCCACCGGCAGCCGCGGCCCTACGCCACGCCGGCTCCAGGCGCGCCCGTAGGCGCCACCGGCAGCCGCGGCCCTACGCCGCGCCGTGGCACCGCTTGTACTTCAGCCCCGAGCCGCACGGACAGGGATCGTTGCGTCCGACCTTGTCGCCCTCCCGGCGCACCGTCGTCGTCGCCGTCGCCGTGCCCTGCGGCGCGGCGGCGGCCGCAGCGGCCGCAGCCGAGCCCGCCCCGGTGCCGACCTTCGGCGCCGGGCGGGCGGCGGCGGCACCGACGGGCTGGCGCAGCGCGCCACCCCCGCCGGCGGCGTTGTACGTCAGCCGGCTCGGGTCGACCCCCTCGGGCTCGTCGACGGGGGTGGCCTCGGCGGTCTCGTCGGCCTCCTCGCTCGGACGCTCGACCGGGAGGTTGAAGAAGTAGCCGACCGACTCCTCCTTGACCCGCGACATCGTCGCGGCGAAGGCGTCGTAGGCCTCGCGCTGGTACTCCACGAGCGGGTCGCGCTGACCCACCGCGCGCAGGCCGATCCCGTCGCGCAGCTGGTCCATCTCGTAGAGGTGCTCACGCCAGAGCCGGTCAACGACCGAGAGGATGACCTTGCGCTCGACCTTGCGCAGCAGCGCGGGGGTGACCTCGGCCTCACGCTCGGCGTAGCGCGCGTTGGCGTCCTCGACGAGCTGGGCGCGCAGGTCGTCGCGCTCGAGGTCCTCGAGGTCGAGGGCCTCGCGGTCGACGCTGACGGGGTAGAGCCGCTCGAGGGCGGTCCACAGCTCGCCGAGCTCCCACTCCTCGGGGTAGTCGCTGGTGAGGGTGTGGGCATCGACGAGGCCCGAGACCGCGTCCTCGATGAACTGCCCGGCGATGGCCTCGACACGCTCGTCGTCGCCCTCGAGGACGGCGTTGCGCTGGTCGTAGACGATCTTGCGCTGCTCGTTGAGGACGTCGTCGTACTTCAGGACGGTCTTGCGGATCTCGAAGTTGCGCGACTCGACCTGGGTCTGGGCGCGCTGCACCGCCCGGCTCACCATCTTGTGCTCGATGGGCATGTCGTCGGGCAGCTTGAGCCGGTTCATGATCGAGTCGACCGCGCTGGCGTTGAACAGCCGCATGAGGTCGTCCTCGAGGGAGAGGTAGAAGCGCGAGGCGCCCGGCTCCCCCTGCCGCCCGGAGCGCCCGCGCAGCTGGTTGTCGATGCGGCGCGACTCGTGGCGCTCGGTGCCGAGGACGTAGAGCCCGCCGGCGTCGAAGACCTGCTGGCGCTCGACGGCGACCTCCTCGCCGAAGCGGCCGAGGAGCTCCTGGTAGACCTCCTCGAAGGCCTCGACGTCGACGACCTCGTCCTCCTCGCCGCCGCGGCGCGGCTCGCCCGGTCCCCCGCCGAGCTGCTTGCGCGCCTCGGCGTCGGCGAGGAACTCGGCGTTGCCGCCGAGCTTGATGTCGACGCCGCGCCCGGCCATGTTCGTCGCGACGGTCACCGCCCCGAGGCGCCCGGCCTGGGCGATGATCTCGGCCTCCTTGAAGTGGTTCTTGGCGTTGAGGACCTCGTGGGGGATGCCCTTGCGGTCGAGCAGGCGGCTGATCTCCTCGGACTTCTCGATCGAGACCGTGCCGACGAGCACGGGTTGGCCCCGCGTGTGGCACTCGGCGATGTCGTCGGCGGCGGCGCCGAACTTCGAGTCGAGACTCTTGTAGATGTAGTCGCCGTGGTCGACGCGGGCCACCGGGCGGTTGGTCGGCACCTCGACGACGCCCATGCCGTAGATGTGGGCGAACTCGCCCTCCTCGGTCTTGGCCGTGCCGGTCATCCCCGCGAGGGTCTCGTAGAGCCGGAAGTAGTTCTGCAGCGTCACCGTGGCCAGCGTCTGGTTCTCCGCCTTGACCGCCACACCCTCCTTGGCCTCGATGGCCTGGTGCAGCCCCTCGGAGTAGCGCCGGCCGGAGAGCACGCGCCCGGTGAACTCGTCGACGATGTTGACCTCGCCGTCGCGGACGACGTACTCCTGGTCGCGGCGGAAGAGCTCCTTGGCCTTGATGGCGTTCTGGAGGTGGTGGATGAGCGGGGTGTTGACCGACTCGTAGAGGTTGCCGACGCCGAGGAGCTCCTCGACGCGGGTCACGCCCTCCTCGGTGACCGCCACGGTGCGCTTGGACTCGTCGACCTCGTAGTGGACCTCGCGGGTCAGCCGGGGCACGACGCGCTTGGCGAAGACCTCGTACCACTGCGTGGCGTCGTCGGTGGGCCCGGAGATGATGAGCGGGGTGCGGGCCTCGTCGATGAGGATCGAGTCGACCTCGTCGACGATGGCGTAGTGGTGGCCGCGCTGGACCTTCTGCTCGGGCCGCTGGACCATGTGGTCGCGCAGGAAGTCGAAGCCGAACTCGTTGTTCGTGCCGTAGGTGACATCGGCGGCGTAGGCCGCGCGCTTGTCGACCTTGCGCATCCCGGTGGCCACGAGTCCGACGTCGAGACCGAGGAAGCGGTAGATGCGGCCCATCCACTCGGCGTCGCGGGCGGCGAGGTAGGGGTTGACGGTGACGACGTGCACGCCCTTGCCGGCCAGGGCGTGGGCGTAGACCGGCATCGTCGAGGTCAGCGTCTTGCCCTCACCGGTCTTCATCTCGGCGATGTCGCCGTCGTAGAGGGCGAGCCCGCCGACGACCTGGACGTCGAAGGGACGCTCCCCGAGGACGCGCTCGGCGGCCTCGCGCACGACGGCGAAGGCCTCGGAGACGAGGTCGTCGAGCTCGGCGCCGTCGGCGAGGCGCGCGCGGAACTCGTCGGTCTTGGCGGCGAGCTCGCCGTCGGAGAGGGCGCCGACCTCCTCGGCGAGGGCGCCGACCTCCTCGGCGCGCTCCTCGAGCTGCTTGCGGCGCCGGCCTTCACCGAAGCGAAGGAGTTTCTCGAGTACCACGGATGCCTCCAGGGGGACGAGCCGGCCGCGTCAGGGGTGCCCCAAGTGTAGGGACCGGGTGGCTGGTCCACCGCCCCCCGTCCACGACCCTCGCGCGTGGCGAGGCCGCGCGCGGTCGGCGGACGCGACGCGCGCTGACCGCGCGCTAGGTGATCTCGAGGAGGTTCTCGCGCACCGCGTAGACGACGGCCTCCATGCGCGAGTGCAGGTGGAGCTTCTCGAGGATGTTGCGCACGTGGTTCTTCACGGTGTTCTCGGAGATGTAGAGCTCGCGGGCGATCTCGCGGTTGGGCAGCCCGCGGGCCACGAGCGTGAGGACCTCCATCTCACGGGCGGTGAGCTTGGGCGCGGGCACCTGCTGGGCCTGGTCGTCCTTGCGCGCCATCGAGGCGAACTCGGTGATGAGCTTCGAGGCCATCGACGGGGCGATGAGCGACTGCCCGCCGACGACGGCACGGACGGCCTCGCCGACCTCGTCGATGGAGACCTCCTTGAGGAGGTAACCGCTGGCGCCGGCCTTGATCGCCTCGTAGAGGTCCTCCTCCTCGTCGGAGATCGTGAGCATGAGGATCCTCGCGTGCGGCAGCGCGTCGTGGATGGCGCGCGTGGCGTCGATGCCCGAGCGGCGCGGCATGCGCACGTCCATGAGGACGATGTCGGGCATCTCGGCGAGCGCGCGGGCGATGACCTCCTCACCGTCGGAGGCCTCGCCGACGACGACGATGTCCTCCTCGTCGGCGAGGACCATCTCGAGGCCCCGCCGGAACAGCGCGTGGTCGTCGGCGAGCAGCGCCCTGATCGGCCCGTCATCTCGCTGCGGTGACGTCATGCCGGCCTCCAACGCGAACTCCCGATAACGGCGTCGCAGTGTAGCCACGGAGCGCACGGGGCCATGGCTCGTTCGGCCCATCGGGCAAGGGCCAGATGACCCGCGGGAACTACGCGTGGCCACCCCGTCGGCGGGGATGGCCACGGCTTGAGCGCGGGCTCAGCTCGGCTCGATGAGGCCGAGGTCACCGTCGCGGCGGCGGTAGACGACGTTGCAGCGGCCGGTCGCGGCATTGGTGAAGAGGAAGAAGTCGTGCCCGAGCAGCTCGAGCTGCAGCGCGGCGTCCTCCGGCAGCAGCTCGGCGACGTCGAACTGCTTGCGGCGCACGATCCGCGGCGCGGGATCCTCGACGTCGGCCTCCTCGGCGGGCTTGGGCGTGCGCTCGGGCGGGGCCTCGGCGACCCCGCTACCCCGCGCTGAGGCCCGCTGGGTGCGGTCGACGAGGCGGCTCTTGTAGCGCCGCAGCTGCCGCTCGAAGCGCGCGACCGCGGCGTCGGTGGCCTGACGGTGGTCGGCGCCGACGCCCTGAGCGCGGATGTGGGTGCCCTTCGTGCGCGCGGTGACCTCGACGATCGCCGGCTCGGGGATCCGCGGGTTGGCCTCCTCGCTGAAGACCATCTCGATGCCGTTGAGGCGGTCGAAGAGGCGCGTGGCGTGCTCGACGCGCTCGACGGCACGGTCCTTGACCCGGTCGGGGACGTCGCAGTTCTTCGCCTTCACGATGATGTCCACGGGCGCCTCCATGCTCGATGGCGGATGGGGTCGAGGCCACGACGGCGTGGCCGGGATGTCTCGCGAAGCGACACGCTGGTCCGCAGGGCATTCCGCCGTTGGCCGTCGAGGGCCGTCTCGGTCGGGGCGGTTGCCTGCGGCATGCGAACCTTCCCACGTCGCTGCCGTCATCCTACGCCTTCCCCTCGGCCGAGGACAGGTGTCGCTGAAGGTCCTGGCGGCGGCGTAGCCTGCGGGGTGATGCGCCCCGCCCCCGCCGTCGTCGACGACCCCGACCTCGCCGTCTGGCACGCCGGGTTCCCCGACGCGACCCCGATCGCCGAGCTCGTCGCGCGGCAGGAGCAGACCATCGTCGGCGTCGTCGACCGCATGCGGGTGACCCCCGGGCGCGCGCTGACGGTGCGCCTCGTCGACGGCTCCGGGGCGCTCGAGGTCGTCTGGACGGGGCGCTCGTCGCTGCCGGGGCTGACCCTCGGCACCGCGCTGCGGGTCACCGCCCTCGTCGTCGAGGAGCGCCCCGGCCGCCGGACGCTGCGCAACCCCGTCTGGGCGCCGGTCGCCGAGCCGTTCGCCTGAGGCGCCGGCCCCCACGCTGAGCCAACGGCCACTGACCGGCCTCACCCGAACGGGCCCCACCCGCACGGGCCTCACCCGAACGGACCCCACCCGCACGGGCCTCACCCGAACGGACCCCACCCAGGCGGGCCGCACCGGGGCCGGCCGAACCCCGGGGAGCCAGACCCGGACGGGCCCCACCCGGACGGGCCCCACCGCCGGAGGCCGGGCTGCTCAGGCCCCGGGCCGGCCGATGAGGCGCTCGGCGAGCTCGGCCTCGCGCCCGGGGGCGACGAGGGCGAGGACCTCGTCGCCCTCCGACAGCGGCGTCGAGGGCCGGCAGGTCACGACGTGGCCCTCGCGAAGGATCGCCACGAGGGTGACGTCGCCGGGCAGGCCGAGGTCCTCGATGCGCTCGCCGACGGCGACCGAGCGCTCGTCGAGGCGCACCTCGATGAGGTCGGCCGCGCCGCGCTCGAGGCTGAAGAGGCGCACGACGTCGCCGGCGGAGACCTCCTCCTCGACCAGCGCGGTCAGCAGGTGCGGCGGGCTCACCGCGAGGTCGACGCCCCACGCCTCGTCGAACAGCCAGTCGTTCGTCGCGTGGTTGACCCGCGCGAGCACGCGGGGCACGCCGAACTGCTCCTTGGCCAGGACGCTGACGACGAGGTTGTCCTCGTCGTCGCCGGTCGCGGCCACGAGGACGTCGGCCTGCCCGGCGCCGGCGCGGGCGAGCACCGGCGGGGCGCAGCCGTCGCCGCGCAGGGTCGACAGCTGCGGGGCGTAGCGGGCGAGGCGGTCGATGACGCGCTGCTCGCGGTCGCAGAGCAGCACCTCGTGGCCGCGGTCGATGAGGTCGGTGGAGAGGTAGCGGCCGATGTTGCCGCCCCCGACGACGACGACGCGCACGCTAGCCCCTCCCCGTCGTGGCGGTCAGCGCCGCGCAGTGCGCGCGCGCCTCGTCGAGCCGATCACGGTCGACGGCGAGGTGGAGGAGATCGCCGGGGTGGACGAGCGCACCCCGCTCGGGCACCTCGGTGCGGCCCTCGCGGGTCACCGCGGCCACCGTCCAGCAGCCCGGCCGCGCCGCCGACAGGGCCTCGAGGCCCGCCGCGCGCTCGGGCACCTCACAGGTGATGAGCACGACGTCGCCGGCGCCGGTGCCGAGCGCGGCGTCGACGACCTCGGTCGGCGGCAGCAGCGCCCGGCGGATCTCCTCGACGGTCCAGCGCGCCGAGGCGACGGTGACGATGCCGTAGCGCTCGAAGAACGACGCCCGCTCGGGGTCGTAGATGCGCGCGACGATGCGCTCGACGCCGTAGCGCTCCCGGGCGGTGCGCGCGACGACGACGTTGGAGTTGTCCCCGCTCGTCACGGCGATGAGCGCGTCGGCCCCGGCCACGCCGGCCTCCTCGAGGGTGTCCCGGTCGAAGACGATGCCCCGCAGCACCCGCCCGGCGTAGCCCTCGGCGAGGCGCTGGAAGGCCGACTCCTCGCGGTCGACGACGACGACGTCGTGGCCCTCGGCGTCGAGGGCGGAGGCCAGCGCGGCGCCGACGCGGCCGCAGCCGGCGACGATGACGTGCAACGCGGGCTCCTTTGCGACACGCGGGTCGGCCACGGGCCTACGATACCGCCCGTCGCGCGGGGGTCGACGAGGCCACCGCGCCATCGCCACCCCCGCCGTGGGCGACGCCGCGGAGGGGACCCCAGCACCGGAGAGGAGGTCGTCGCATGCCGGGCCGGCGCACCGCGCTCACCCGCGTGCTGCTCGGCCACGCCGGCGCGCACCGCCCCGCCGAGCTGCGGCCCGCGCCGTGGTGGGTCGCCGCGCCCTCGCTCGGCGCCGTGCCCGTCGCGCTGGCCGCGGTGGCCGCCCACGGACTGGTGGCCAGCCTGGCCGCGGGGCCGGCCGGGCTCGTCGGCCTCGCCGTGCCGCTGGCCCTGGCCCTGGCCGGGCTCGTCGCCGGCGTGAGCGCCGCGCTCGCACTCCTCGTGCGCGAGCCCGCCCACGGCGGCGCGCACGCGCTGGTCTCGGGTGAGCTCGGCGCGCGTGCGGCGGCGGCCGCCGGGGCCTGTCGGCTCCTGTCGGCCTCGGCGATCGCCGCAGTGGCCGCCGCGGCAGCCGCGCGGGTGCTCGCCCCCTGGCTCGGCCTCACGCCGGTGCCCCTCGCCCTGCTCCTCATCGTGGCCATCGGGCTGTGGCGGCTGCGGCGCAGTCGCGAGCACGAGCCCGTCGCCGTGGCCGCGACGCTGATCTTCGCCGCCGTCGCGCTGGCCACGCTGGCCGCCGCCGCGGTGGCCTGCCTGTTCGGCACCGGGACGTGCCCGCCGCCGGTGCGCCCGGCAGCCCTGACCGCGGCGACCGGGCCCGCCGGATGGGCGGCGCTCGCCAGCGCGGCGGCCGCGGGCGGCGCCGCGCTGGCCGGCCTCGACGCCGGCGTCGAGCGCGTGCGCTCGGTGCGCTACCCCCAGCGCCGCGGCGTCCACCGCGCCGTGGCGGTCACCACGGCGGTCGCCGTGCTGCTGCTCGTCGGCGTCGCCGGGCTCGGCGCCGGTCGCCTCACGCAGGGCCCGCTCGCCCTCGCGGGGATCGCCGCCGCCTTGGGCCCGGTCCCCGCGGCCCTCCTCGCGGTGGCCGCGACCGCGGGACTGCTCGCCGCGGCCAGCGCGGCGCTGACGACCGCGCGGCGCGCCGCCTCCCCGCTGGCCGGTGACGGGCTGCTGCCCCGCCAGCTCGTCGCCCACGGCGAGCGGGTGCTCTTCGCGCGCGGCGTCGCCGTCCTCGCCGCGATCGCCGCCGCCACGGTGCTGGCCAGCGCCGGGCGCGTCGTCGTCCTCGCCGGGATCGCCGCCGCGGTCGGCGCGGCCAACCTCGCCTTCACCCTCGCCGCGGCCACCCGCCGGCGCCAGCGCAGCGGCCGTCGCGCCCAGGCGGCCCTCGCCGCGGCCGCGGCGGCCGGCACCGGCGGCATCGCGCTGCTGGCGCTGGGCCGCACCCTCGTCGAGGGCGGCTGGGTCCTCGTCCTGGCCGTCGTCGCGCTCGCCGCGGCGATGCCACGGCTGCGGGCGCACTACGCCGAGGTCGCCCACCGCCTCGGCGGGCCGGTCGCCGGCAGGCAGGGCAGGCTCGACGGCCACCACGTCGTGCTCCTGCTCGACCGCATCGACGAGGCCACCGCCCGCGCACTGTCCTACGTCGAGGCGCTCAACCCCTCCTCGATCGAGGCGATCGCCGCGCCACTGCCCGGCACCGACCTACGGGAGCGCTGGGTCGAGCTCGCCGGCGACCTGCCCCTCGAGGTCCACGAGCGCGTGGGCTCGCGCGCCGATGCGCGGGCGATGCGCGAGGCCCTCGCCGCACGCCGCCAGCGCCACGGCCCGCAGGCCACGGTCACCGCGGTGCTGCCCGAGACGCTGT
>JAWOAS010000104.1:0-9406 GCA_046498405.1 Egibacteraceae bacterium | reverse complement strand
CCAACTCGCCGACGCCAGCCCCCTCGCCGAGTGGATAGCCACCCTCGAGACGCCCTCGGAGCAGACCTCGTTCCTCAACTTCCTCGGCTCCCACGACGGCATCGGCCTGCGCCCCGCCGAGGGGCTGCTGACCCCCGGGGAGATCGAGCACCTCTGCGAGCTCGCCAAGGGCCACGGCGGCGGGGTGAGCTACCGGGCCCAGCCCGACGGGACGATGAGCCCGTACGAGCTCAACACCGTCTTCTTCGACGCGCTCAACCCGCTGCACGTCAACGAGCCGAGCGAGCGCCGCATCCGCCGCTTCCTCGCCGCGCACGCGATCCTGCTCGCCCTGCAGGGCGTGCCGCTGCTCTACATCCAGGCGGTGCTCGGCAGCCACAACTGGATCGAGGGCGTCGAGCGCACCGGGCGGCTGCGCAGCATCAACCGCCAGAAGTTCGACCTCGACACGCTCGAGTCCGAGCTCGCCGACCCGGACTCGCACCGCCGGCGCGTGCTCGACGGCCTGCGCGACCTCGTCCACGTGCGGCGGGCCGAGCGGGCGTTCCACCCCGCCGGGGCCCAGCGGGTGCTGCCGACCCCCGACCCGGTGCTCGGCCTCGAGCGCACCTCGCCGGAGGGGCGGCGGCGGGTGCTCGCGCTGACGAACGTCTCGGGACGCCCCCAGGCGCTGCGCCTCGGGCCCGACCCGGCGCTGGCCGGGCGTTTCGTCGACCTCTTCGATGGGCGCGTCGAGCGCGGTGACAGCGACGGGGTGCTCGAGCTCGGCCTCGCGCCCTACGGCGTGCGCTGGCTCGCCGCGCGCTGAGCGGCCGGGCCGGCTCGGTCGGGGCGGCCGTCGTCAGCGCTGCGTCCTCGGTCCGCGCTGCGTCCTCGGTCCGCGCGGTGTCCCCGGTCGGCTCAGCCGGCGAGCGTGGCCAGGGGCGGGCGCTCGACGATGGCGACGTCGCGGGCGGCGGGGCGCACGACGCCGTCCTCGCCGCGGACGTACTGCACGTACTCCTGGGGGGTGGCCCCGCCGGTCACGGCCTCGAGGCTGGCCCGGCCCTCGGCGTCGAGGCGGGAGAGGGCCACTTGCGAGATCGCGTAGGCCATCCGGCTCAGGGCCTCGAGCGGCTGGTTGACGTGGACCCGCTCGCCGACGTCGACCTGGGCGATCGCGTCGACGCCCGCCGCGCCGAGGGTGTCGACGAGCATCCCGAGCTCGACGCCGTAGCCGGTGAAGAACGGGATGCGCTCGAGCAGGCTGCGCCGGCCGGCGTACTCACCCGACAGCGGCTGGACGAGGCCGGCCAGCGGAGGCCACAGCAGGTTGAGCAGCGGGCGCGCGAGCAGCTCGGTGACGCGGCCGCCGCCGGAGGGGCTGCGCTGCCCGCCTGCCTCGAGGGGGCGCTCGTAGAAGGCCTTGACGAGCTCGACGTCGGGGTCGGCGAGCAGCGGGGCGAGCAGCCCGGTGACGAACCCCGGGCCCGGGTTCTTGATGTCGCTGTCGACGAAGGCGACGACGTCGCCGGAGGTCACCGCGAGGCTGCGCCACAGCGCGTCGCCCTTGCCGAGGCAGGGCCCGTGCTCGGGTAGGACCGCAGCGTCCTCGTGGACCCGGGCGCCGGCGGCCGCGGCGAGCTCGGGCGTGCCGTCGGTCGAGCCGCCGTCCATGACGACGAGCTCGTCGACGAGGGAGCCTGAGAGCCCGGCGACCGCGGAGACCATGCCACCGACGGTCTCGGCCTCGTTGCGCGAGGGCAGGACGACCGAGACGGTGAGGCCGTGGTCGCGCTTGGCGGCGGCGAGCGCATCGACGTCGACGTCGTCGACGCGGTAGGTGTGACGGTCGAACCAGTCGGCGAGCTCGGCGCGCGGGGCGTGCGCGGCCATCAGCCCTCCACCTCGAAGGTCCCCTCCATGGTCTCCCGGTGCCCGGGGATGCTGCAGTAGTACGTGTAGGTCTCCCCGGCCTCGAGGGTGACCTCGCCGACGTCGACCTCGCCGCCGTCGGCCTCGACGATGAGCTCGTCGCCGAGCTCCTCGATGACGACGTTGTGCACCACGAGGCCCTCGTTGATGATCGCGAACGTGACCTCCCCCGCCGGGACGGTGTCGGGCTCCTCGGTGTAGAAGTTGTCGATGGCGACGAACTCGATCGCGTCGTCGGGGATCTCGACGTCGTCCTCGCCCTCCTCGCCCTCCTCGCCCTCCTCGGCGTCGGCGGCCTCGGCCTCCTGCCCCGGCGGGGTCGGCGGGGTGATCTCCCGGGGTCCCATCGCCATGGCCACCGCGCCGGCGCCGACGACTGCGGCGAGGCCGACGCCGACGGCCACGCCGAGGGCGCGACCGGGGACCTCGGGCTTGCGGCCGATGACCGCGGCGACCCCGAGCACGTAGGCGGCGATGAGCAGCGCGACGATCGTCGCGGCGATCTTGGGGATCGCGAGCATGACGCGCGACAGGCTGAACGCGAAGAGCGCGATGCCGCCGACGACGCCGATCGGCAGGAGGATCGGGGTCACGACCCGGTTGCGGACGTCCTCGTTCATGAGCGTCGGTGCCCTTCGAGTCGGGGCAGCGGCGACCGCGGCTCGGGGTCGCCGCTGGGGATCGCGGTGGCGAGGTCGCGCCAGACGCGCAGGTCGGGCGCGCCGGTCTCCTCCTCGTGCGACCAGCGGGCGACGAGCGCGGCGCAGGCCACGGTGAGCAGTGCGGTGCCGGCGAGCTTGACCGCCGCGCCGGCGAGCTGCTGGTCGAGCAACGGCGTCACGCCGAGGGCGGCGGCGCTCGCGGCGTAGCCGGCGACGTGATGGCTACCGGCGAAGGTGAGCAGCGAGGCCGGCACCGCCGGCAGGAGCGCATGCCCGGCGAGGTAGGCCAGGGCCCCGCCGTGCGACAGCGCCGGCAGCTCCGGCAGCGGCGAGAGCACCGGCCACCACAGCACGAGGCCGACGCCGAGGGCGCCGAGCAGGCTCGCCGCGCGCAGTGGCGCCGAGGCCGCGGTCGCCTCGAGCACGGCGGGCAGGTGGGCGAGCACGACCCAGGCGTGGACGACGAGGACGGCGACGAGGGGGGTGGTCAGCCCCTGCCAGAGCCGGCGCACCCGCGGCGGCGCGAGCAGCCGGCGCAGCAGCCAACCGGGCAGGCCGAGCAGGAGCAGCGGCGCGGCGAGCAGGACGAGCACGACGCTCTGCAGCGCCCGCACCGTGAGCAGCTCGGTGGCCAGAGTCCCGGCGAGCCCGTCGCTGGCCACCCAGGCCAGGGCCACGCCAAGGGCGAACCACAGCCGTTGGCGCCCGGTGCTGGCCACGCCGGCGGGGGCCAGGCGCCGTCCCCAGGCGCCGAGGGCGGCGGCGTAGCCGGCGACGAGCCCGGCGACGACGAGCCAGATCTCGGGCTGAGCCACGGGGGTCAGGACGGGCATGGCCGGCTCAGAGGATCGTGATGGAGACGGTGACGAGGAAGAGCGCCGACGCGCCGATGACCCCGGTCCAGAACATCCGGCGGAACCACCGCGAGTCGAAGCGCAGGTGCATGAACCAGAGCACGACGAGGACGAACTTCGCGGCGGTCAGCGCCAGCAGCGACGGCACGGCCACCGCCCGCGGCACCGGCGCGAAGAACAGGCCGACCTCGACGGCAGTGAGCACCGCGAGGATGACGCCGATCTCGACGTACTCCTTGACGCCGGGGTGGTTGTGCCCCTCGCCCGAGTCCTCGGTGGAGCCGGCCGGCTCCCTCGTGCCGGTGTCGGTCATGGCGGCTACTCCGCGGGGATGAGGTAGACGACGGTGAAGAGGACGATCCAGACGATGTCGACGAAGTGCCAGTAGAGGCCGACGTTCTCGACGACCTCGGACGTGCGGCGCGTGAGCTTGCCCGCGAGGGAGCGGCTCCACAGCGTGAGCAGCAGGAGGATGCCGACGGCGACGTGGACACCGTGGAAGCCGGTGAGCACGTAGAACGACGTCGTGAACGGGGAGGTGGACATCCGCATGCCCTCCTCCATGAAGACGGTGAACTCGTAGATCTGCCCGGCGAGGAACGTCGAGCCCATGAGCGCGGTGGCCAGCAGCCACGTGCGCATCCCGCGGTCGTCGCCGCGCTGGGCGGCGGCCAGGGCGAGGACGACCCCGAGCGAGCTCATGAGGAGGATGAACGTCGACACCGAGGTGAAGGGGATGTCGTAGATCGTCTGTGGGGTGATCTCGGGGGCGTCGGCGAAGCTGCCGACGTAGATGAGGTAGGCGGCGATGAGCGCCCCGAAGAAGAGGGTCTCCGAGCCGATCATGACCCACATGCCCATCTTCTCGTTCGACACGCCGAGGCTCGAGTGGTGCCCCGCCTCGGCGGCGCCCGCCGCCGTCGTCTCCGATGCCATCGTCGCAGCCCTCTCGGTCGTCGCGGCTCAGTGCTCGCCGTGCTCCATCGGTGGCTCGAAGGCCCAGCCGAACAGGCCCCACAGCGCCAGGAGCAGCCCGCCGGCGATGATCGCGACCATCGCGAGGCCGCCGGTGAAGACCCCGTAGCCGGCCACGGTGATCCCGAGCGCGGCGATGAGGGGGAAGTAGGAGGGATCGGGCATCGCGATGTCGTCGCGGTGGCCGTGGCTCGTGGCCTGCTCGGTCGACGCCCCCGCGGGGATGCGCACGCCGCGGTCGCCCTCGATGGCGTACTTGCGGTGCCAGAACTCGTCACGGGAGGAGACCTGCGGGATCTCCTCGAAGTTGTAGTGCGCCGGGGGCGAGGAGGTCATCCAGTCGAGGGTGCGGGCGTCCCAGGGGTCGTCGCCGGCGATCTCGCCGCGGCGGCGGCTGAGGACGACGTTGATGACGAAGACGAGCACCGACAGGGCGATGACGAAGGACCCGCCGGTCTCGACGAGGTTCCAGAACTCCCAGCCGTAGCCGGCGGGGTAGCTGTCGATGCGCCGGGGCATGCCCTGCAGCCCGACGATGTGCATCGGCGCGAAGGTGAGGTTGAAGCCGATGAGGGTGAGCCAGAAGTGCCACTTGCCGAGGCGCTCGCCGAGCATCCGCCCGGTCATCTTCGGGAACCAGTAGTAGATCCCGGCGTAGAGGCCGAAGAGCGCGCCACCGAAGAGCACGTAGTGGAAGTGCGCGACGACGTAGTAGGTGTCGGTGTGCTGGTAGTTGTGCGGCACGACGGCGTGGGTGACCCCCGACAGCCCGCCGATGGTGAACATCGCGATGAGCCCGAGGGCGAAGAGCATCGGGGTGGGGAAGCTCAGCCGCCCGCCCCAGATCGTGCCGAGCCAGTTGAAGATCTTCACCCCGGTGGGCACGGCGATGAACATCGTCGTGAGCCCGAACGCGGCGTTGGCCACGGGGCCCATGCCGACGGCGAACATGTGGTGGGCCCACACCCCGAAGCCCATGAAGCCGATCGCGATGCCGCTGAAGACGAGGGCGGCGTAGCCGAAGATCGGCTTGCGGCTGAAGACCGGCAGGACCTCGGAGACGATGCCGAAGGCCGGCAGGATGAGGATGTAGACCTCGGGGTGGCCGAAGAGCCAGAACATGTGCTGCCACAGCACGGGGTCGCCGCCGGCGGAGGGGTCGAAGAAGTTGCCGCCGAAGCGCACGTCGAACATGAGCTGCCACAGCGCCACGCCGATGATCGGCATCGCGAAGAGCATGAGGAAGCTCGTCACGAGCGTCATCCACGTGAAGACCGGCATGCGCATGAGCGTCATCCCCGGCGCGCGCATGTTGAGGATCGTCACGATGAAGTTCACCGCGGCCACGAGCGAGCCGAGCCCGACGATCTGCAGGCCGATGGAGTAGAAGAGCATCCGCGAGGCGTGCTCGGCGACAATGGTGTTGCCCGAGGGGTCGGGGCCGACCGAGGAGGACAGTGGCGCGTAGTTGAACCACCCGCCGTCGGGCATCCCGCCGAGGAAGATCGACGAGTAGATGAAGATGCCGCCGAAGAGGAAGATCCAGTAGCTGAAGGCGTTCATGCGCGGGAACGCGACGTCGCGGGCGCCGATCTGCAGCGGCATCGCGAAGTTGAAGAACCCCGCCGACAGCGGCATGAGCGCGAGGAAGATCATCGTCACGCCGTGCATCGTGAAGATCTGGTTGTACTGGTCGGCGTTGAGCACCTGTCCATCGGGCCCGGCGAGCTGCAGGCGGATGAGCAGTGCCTGGAGCCCGGCGATGATGAAGAAGGTGAACGCGGTGACGAAGTACATGATCCCGATCTTCTTGTGATCGGTCGTCGTCACCCAGCTCCAGAAGCCCGTCTCCGCGCTCGGGCGACGGAAGATCGTGCGGTTGCCCTGGGGGTCGGCGGTGGCAGCCATGGGTCGTCTCCGTCCTCGGCGTGCGGCGCTACTCGAGGGTCATGAGGTACTCGACGAGCGGCTCGACGTCCTCCTCGTCGAGCGCGCCGTCGGCGATGAGGTTGGGCATCTGCGAGCCCGGCTTGACCTCTTGGGGGTCGGTGAGCCAGTCGGTGAGGTTGTCGCGGTCGTTCTCGAGGAACGCCCCGGCGAGGGTGTCACGACTCGCGAAGTGCGTGAGGTCGGGGCCGATGCGCAGCTCGGCCGTCGAGCCGTCGACGGGGCTCTCGTAGCCGTCGATGGCGTGGCACTGGATGCACGTGGCGGTGTCGAAGAGCTCCTCGCCCTCGGCCACGAGCGCGTCGGCGTCGTCGTCGACGGGCTCGGCGGGCTCGGCCTGGTCGGCGAGCCACGCCTCGAAGTCGGGCTCGTCCTCGGCGATGACCTGGAAGCGCATCCGCGAGTGCGACAGTCCGCAGAACTCCGCGCACTGGCCCTCGTAGCGTCCGGGCTCGTCGGCGGCGATCGTGAGGTTGCGGACCTGCCCGGGCACGACGTCCTGCTTGCCGGCCAGGCTCGGCACCCAGAAGCTGTGCAGGACGCCGCTGGCCACCGCGCCGGTCTTCGGGCCGACCTCGCCGGGGTCGGGCACCGAGGCCGACAGCGACTCCATGTGGAGGTAGACGGGCCGCCCGGTGGGGATGTGGAGCTGCCCGGAGGTGACCACGCCCTCGCCCTCGTCGCCGAGGTACTCGAACTCCCACCAGTACTGCTTGGCGATGACCCGGACCTCGAGGGCGTCCTCGGGCTCGGCGGAGAGGTCGAAGAGCGTCGTGATCGTCGGCACGGCGATGCCGGCGAGGATCGCCGCGGGGATGAGCGTCCAGATGATCTCGAGGCGGGTGTTGCCGCCGACCTGCTTCGGCAGCGTGGTGTCGTCGTCGTCCTTGCGCTTGCGGAAGCGCCAGATCGCCAGGAGCAGGAGGCCCTGGACGAGGATGAAGACGCCGACGGCGATGGGGAAGACGAGCAGCCAGAGGTCGTGGCTGGCCTGCGCCGAGGGGCCCCGGGGCTGGAGGATGTCCTGCGGCGCGTCGGGCGCGCACCCGGCGAGGGCCAGCGCGAGGACGGCGAGCGCGCCAAGGCGCCAGCGGCGGGCGACGAGACGTCCGGCCGGCGCCGCCCCTGAACGTCGAGCCTTCATGCGTCCTCCACGTCGACAACGCTGCGGGGCGTTGGTCCCATGGGCTCGGGACCTTCGCCCCGCGGCAGTCTACCCGAGGGACCCTGCGCCGGCCGAATTGACGCGGGAGTCAGCGGGGGTCGGCGATCGGGCCACGGTTGTGGCAGGCTCGGTCGCAGCGCACGAGCCGACCCAGCGGTTGGATCCGCCCCGCGGACCGACACGACACGAGGGGTGCAGCGCATGCAGCGCACGCTCATGAAGTCCAAGCTCCACCGCGCCACGGTCACCGAGGCCAACCTCGACTACGTCGGCTCGGTCACCATCGACGCCGACCTCATGGACCTCGCCGACATCCTTGCCCACGAGCGGGTCCAGGTCGTCGACATCACCAACGGCGCCCGCCTCGAGACCTACGCGATCGCCGGCGAGCCCGGTGGCGGCGACCTCTGCCTCAACGGGGCGGCGGCCCGCCTCGTCCAGCCCGGCGACACCGTCATCGTCATCTCCTACGCCGTCTACACCGAGGAGGAGGCAGTCGCGCACGAGCCGACCGTCGTGCTCTGCGATGTCGACAACCGCGGCGAGGTCATGACGACCGAGGCCGCGCGCTCGGTGCTCCTCGAGTCCGCCCTGGCCTGAGCCCGGCAGGGCGACCGCGCAGGACCACGGCCGCCGCGGGGCCGCCGGGCCCGGCGACGGCCGCACGCAGGCGGCGGCTAGGCTCCGGGCCCATGACGCTGCGCATCGAACGCAATCCCGAGGTCACCGACGCGCTGCTCTCCGAGGTCGCCGACCTCTGGGCACGGGTGACCAATGCCGGGGGCGCCGTGGGCCTGCCCGCCCCGGTCAGCCCCGAGGAGGTCCTGCCGCTGGCGCGCACCGAGCTCGGCCGCGTGCGCGCCGGCCTCGATGACCTCGCCGTCGCCGTCGAGGACGGGCGGCTCGTGGCCTTCGGGCTGCTCGTGACCTCGACGGGGCCGGTGAGCCGCCATGTCGGCACGATCAAGCGCCTGCAGCGCGACCCTCGACTCGTCGGGCAGGGCGTGGGCGCGGCGGTGCTCGGCGAGCTCGAGGACGCCGCGTGGGGCAGGGGCCTTGCGGTCATCGCGCTCACCGTCCGTGGCGGCTCGGGGCGGGAGCGCTTCTACGAGGCCCACGGCTACCGCTTCGACGCGACGCTGCCCGACCGCCTGCGCGTCGACGGCGAGCTCCTCGGCGAGCACCACCTCTCCAAGCGCCACCCGGGTGTGAGCGCGACGCCGTCGGCCTCCGAGCCCGTCCTCGCGGTGCGCCGGCTCAGCGCCGAGGCGACGGTGCCGGCCTACGCCCACCCCGGCGACGCCGGCCTCGACCTCGCCGGCGTCGAGCGCGTCGAGCTCGCCCCCGGCGCGCGCGCGGTCGTGCGCACCGGGCTGGCGGTGGCGATCCCCGAGGGCCACGTCGGCCTCGTGCATCCCCGCAGTGGCCTCGCCGCCCGCCACGGCCTCGCGCTCGTCAACGCCCCCGGCACGATCGACGCTGGCTACCGCGGCGAGGTCAAGGTCATCGTCGTCAACCTCGACCCGGAGGAGACGGTGATCCTCGAGGCGGGGGAACGGATCGCCCAGCTCGTCGTGCAGCAGGTCACCACGGTGCGGCCCATCGAGGTCGAGGCGCTGCCCGAGGCCGAGCGCGGCCAGGGCGGCTTCGGCTCGACCGGCCGCTGAGCTCCGTGCCGGGCGTCCTGCCGCGGGTGGGCTCGGGCGGCCTCCGGCCGATGCGCCGCTCGGCTTGCAGCCCGCCGAGGGGTGAGGCAGCATAGCGGCCACGCGGACGTGGCTCAGTTGGTAGAGCACCACCTTGCCAAGGTGGGGGTCGCGGGTTCGAATCCCGTCGTCCGCTCCAAGCTCACCACCGCCTTTCTGTCGTCTCTTGCGCCGCTGACCAGC
>JAWOAS010000092.1:0-6654 GCA_046498405.1 Egibacteraceae bacterium | reverse complement strand
AGCGCCTCGACCATCGCCTCGTCGACCGCCGGCACCGGGGAGTAGGCGCCCATGCCGCCGGTGTTGCGCCCCCCGTCGCCGTCGAGGGCGCGCTTGAAGTCCTGCGCGGCCACGAGCGGGCGCGCGGTGCGGCCGTCGGCGAGCCCGAAGAGGCTGACCTCGGGGCCGGAGAGGAACTCCTCGAGGACGATGCGCCGGCCGGCCTCGCCGAAGACCTGCTCGACCATCGCCTCCTCGATGGCGGCCGTGGCCTCGGCCTCGTCGGCGCAGATGCGCACGCCCTTGCCGGCGGCCAGGCCGTCGGCCTTGACGACGTAGGGCGGGCGGAAGCCCGCGAGCGCGGCGATCGCCTCGTCGGGGTCGGTGCCGGTCCACGACCCGGCGGTGGCCACCCCGGCGGCGGCCATGACGTCCTTGGCGAAGGCCTTCGAGCCCTCGAGCCGGGCGGCGGCCGCGCTCGGGCCGAACACCGCGATGCCGGCCTCACCGAGCGCGTCGGCGACCCCGGCGACGAGCGGGGCCTCCGGGCCGACGACGACGAGGTCGGCGGCGATCTCGCGGGCGAGCGCGACGACGGCGGCGGGGTCGCTGGCGTCGACGGCGCGGCTCTCGGCGACCTCGGCGGTGCCGGCGTTGCCGGGGGCGCAGACGAGCCGGTCGACCGAGGCGGCGCGGTCGAGCGACCAGCACAGGGCGTGCTCGCGGCCGCCGCCGCCGAGGACGAGGACGTCCACCGCTCAGCCCCGCTCGAGGGTCTGGCTGCGGGCGGGGCCGACCGAGACGTAGCGGATCGGCACGCCGCTGAGCTCCTCGAGCCGCTCGACGTAGGCCTGGGCCTGCTTGGGCAGGTCGGCGAAGCGCGTGACCTCGGCGAGGTCGCTCTGCCAGCCGGGGTGCTCCTCGTAGATCGGCTCGGCGTGGTGGAAGATCGACTGGTGCGGCGGGAAGTGCTCGTACTCCTCGCCCTGGTAGCGGTAGGCGCGGCAGACCCGCAGCGTCTCGAACTCCCCGAGGACGTCGAGCTTGGTGAGGAAGTGCTCGGTGAGGCCGTTGACGCGGGCGGCGTAGCGCGCGAGGACGGCGTCGAACCAGCCCACCCGGCGCTGGCGGCCCGTCGTCGTGCCGTACTCCTTGCCGACGTCGATGATGCGCTCGGCGACGTCACCCGACAGCTCGGTGGGGAACGGCCCGGTGCCCACCCGGGTGATGTAGGCCTTCGTGATCCCGATGACCCGGTCGACGTGCTTGGGCCCGAGCCCCGCGCCGGTCATCGCCCCGCCGGCGACGGGATTGGAGGAGGTCACGAACGGATACGTGCCGTGGTCGAGGTCGAGCAGAGTGCCCTGGGCGCCCTCGAGGAGGATCGTCTTGCCCTCGTCGAGGGCGTCGTGGAGCAGCGTGACGGTGTCGGTGATGTAGGGCCGCAGCCGCTCGGCGTAGACCGCGTACTCCGTCTCGATGTCGGCGGCCTTCATCGGCATGCGGTTGTAGACCCGCGAGAGGATCGCGTTCTTCTCCTTGAGCACGGTGTCGAGCTTCTGGCGGAAGATCTTCATGTCGTAGAGGTCCTGCACCCGCAGGCCCACCCGGGAGGCCTTGTCGGCGTACGTCGGACCGATGCCGCGCTTCGTCGTGCCGAGCTTCTGCCGGCCGAGGTAGCGCTCGGTGACCGCGTCGAGCTCGCGGTGGTACGGCATGATGAGGTGGGCGTTGCCGCTGATCTTGAGGTCGCTGACGTCGAGGCCCTGGGCGACGAGCTCGTCGAGCTCCTCGAGCAGCACCCCGGGGTCGAGGACGACGCCGTCGCCGATGACCGGGGTGACCGCCGGGTACATCACCCCCGACGGCACGAGGTGGAGCTTCAGGGTGACGTCGTCGACGATGATCGTGTGCCCGGCGTTGTTGCCGCCCTGGTAGCGCACGACGTAGTCGACGTCGTCGGCGAGGAGATCGGTGGCCTTGCCCTTGCCTTCGTCACCCCACTGGGTGCCGACGAGGACGATCGCGCCCATGGGGTCCCTCCGGTGGTGTCGCGGCGTGGGGTCCGCTCAGCGCTCGAGGCGGAAGCGGATCCTGATGTGGGTGTGGTACTCGGCGATGGCCTCGTTCTCGACGGTCGCCGAGCTCTCGAGGACCTCGAAGCCCTCGATGCCGCGCAGGGTCTTGCGCGCCTCGGCGAGCGCCTGCTGCGCGGCGTCCTGCCAGGACACCGTCGAGGCGCCGACGAGGTCGATGGTCTTGATCACCGCCATGGGGTCACACCTCCCCGATCGAGGTCGTCGTGAGACGACGGTCTCCGCGGCTCGCTGATGCTAGCACCGCCGTGGGGCCGGGCCGTCGTCTCGTCGGTTGATGCACCTTGACCCGTTGCGTGGGGAAGACTTCGACTAGGCTTGCCCGCCGAGGCTTCCTGATCCTGCACCCTCCAAGGAGGAGAACCCGCATGAGCGCCCGCATCGACGACATCGTCACCACGCTCGGGGAGCACGCAGACGACCTCCTCAACCACGAGGCCATCGTCAGCGCCGACCGTCTGCACCTACCCGGCCCCGACTTCGTCGACCGCATCTTCGCGCCCAGCGACCGGTCGAACCAGGTCCTGACGCGGCTCCAGCAGGTCTTCGACCACGGGCGGCTCGGTGGCACCGGCTACGTCTCGATCCTGCCGGTCGACCAGGGCATCGAGCACTCCGGCGGCGCGAGCTTCGCGAAGAACCCCGACTACTTCGACCCCGACAACATCGTCCGGCTCGCCTACGAGGGCGGCTGCAACGCCGTGGCCTCCACCTACGGCGTGCTCGGCATGGTCGGTCGGCGCTGGGCGCACAAGATCCCGTTCATCGTGAAGATGAACCACAACGAGCTGCTGACCTACCCCAACACCTTCGACCAGATCCCCTTCGGCACCGTCCGCGAGGCCTGGAACATGGGCGCGGCGGGCGTCGGCGCGACGATCTACTTCGGCTCGCCGGAGTCCAACCGCCAGATCATCGAGGTCGCGGAGTGGTTTGCCGAGGCCCACGAGCTCGGGATGTTCACCGTGCTGTGGTGCTACACCCGCAACGACGACTTCAAGGTCGACGGCACCGACTACCACACCGCCGCGGACCTCACCGGGCAGGCCAACCACCTCGGCGTGACGATCGAGGCCGACATCATCAAGCAGAAGCTGCCGACGAACAACGGCGGCTACAAGGCGCTCAACGCCGGTGACAGCTCCTACGGCAAGCTCGACGAGCGCATGTACAGCGAGCTGACCACCAACCACCCGATCGACCTCACCCGCTACCAGGTCCTCAACACCTACGCGGGCCGCGCGGGGCTCATCAACTCCGGCGGCGCCTCGGCCGGCGAGTCCGACCTCGCCGAGGCCGTGATGACCGCCGTGGTCAACAAGCGCGCCGGCGGCATGGGCCTCATCAGTGGCCGCAAGGCCTTCCAGCGCCCGATGGACCAGGGTGCCGAGCTGCTCCAGGCCATCCAGGACGTCTACCTCTGCGACGACGTCACCGTCGCCTGAGGGCCCACTGACCGACGTCGCGGCGCGTCGCCCGCCGACCGCCACCGGTCGCGGGGCGACGCGCCGCCGTGCGTCGGGGGCGCGTCGGCGCCTCGCCCGCGCGGGGGTGGGCGAGCCGGCTCAGCGCCGGGCGCCCCCGGCGCGCACCGCCGCGGCGAGTGCCGGGGCGAGCGCGTCGGCCCAGTAGCCGTAGCCGACGTCGGAGGGGTGGAAGTCGTCGGCGCTCATCGACGCCGGGTCGGCGAGGAACCGCGGGCTGGCCAGTGCGCGGATGTCGACGAAGCGCACTCCCGCGTCGGCGGCGCCGGCGCGCTGGGCCGCGCGCAGGAGGTCGGCCTCGGCGCCGAGCACGCGACGCAGCGGCCAGGGCACCGCCGGCACGGTGTGGAACTCGGGGATGCCGCCGAGCACGACCGGCGCGCCGGGCGCGGCGGCGCGCACCCGGCCGAGCATCTGCCGGGTCGCCGCGCGCATCCGCCACGGGGGCAGCGCATGGGTCGCATCGTTGGAGCCGACGACGACGCAGACCGCCTCGGCGGGCGTCCGCGCCAGCGCAGCGGCCTGCCGCCCGGCGACGTCAGCGGTGCGCGCCCCGCTGACCCCGAGGCCGTGGACGGTCACCGGCCGCCGCAACCGGGCGGCGACGCGCTCGGCGAGCAGGACGGGCAGCGTGGCCTGCGGCCCCGGCGTGCCGATGCCGGCCACCGTCGAGTCGCCGAGGACCGCCAGGCGCAGCGCGGCGCCGGCGCCCTGCCCGACGGTGGCCTCGACGCCGTAGGCCGGCTCGGGCAGGTAGGTGGCCCTGGCGGTGCGCAGTCCCTGCGCGGCGAGCACGAGCGCGGGGGCGGCCAGGGCCCCGGCGGCCAGCGCCCCGGCGACCAGGGCCCCGCCTCGGCGCGTGGGGGCCCGGCTCACGGCGCGTCCCGGGTGAGGAAGCTCACGAGGCTGGTGTGCAGGCGCGGCTCGCCGAGGATCGCCGTGCCCTGCCCCGGCGCGGTCGCGAGGTGGCCCTCGTGGAAGAGGCGGGCCAGCGCCGGTGCGCGGGGGCGCAGCGGATCGTCGGCGCCGACGGCCACGAGCACGGGGGCGCGCAGCGCCCCGAGCCGGGCGGCCGACGGCCAGGTCGCGCCCTCGAGCCAGGCCGCGAGCGTCGCCCGGTCGTGGGACCGCCCCGCGCGGGCGGTGGCCACGAGCGCGCTGGCCTCGGGCGTCCACAGCCGCGCGTGGGGGTCGCGCAGCGCCTCGGCGGCCTCGGCGGCCTGCGCGGGGCGTCCACGGTCGTCGCAGGCCAGGAGCACGAGCCGGTCGACGCGGGCCTCGCCGGCGACCGCGAGGTGGGCGGCGACCATGCCGCCCTCACCGACGCCGAGCACCGCCGGTGCGGCGACGCCGAGGGTGGCGAGGTCGCGGGCGACGGCCTCGGCGCTCCACGCCGCGGGGTCGGCGCCCCGGGGGACGCTGAGCTCGGCGGAGCCGCCGTGGCCGGGCAGGTCGGGCGCGAGGGGCGCGAGGCCGGCCTCCTCGAGGGCGGCGGTGAGCCCGGACTCGGCGAAGATCGCCGCCTCGGCCGCCCATGGATGGACGAGCACGACGGCGCGACGGCCGACGTGGGGCGCCCGGCGCCAGGCCAGCAGGCTCAACGGCCCGCGAGCGCGGCGGCGAGGTCGGCCCAGAGGTCCTCGACGTCCTCGCAGCCGACGCTGATGCGGACGAGCGCCGGCGGCAGGTGCTCCTCGCCGTGCTGGCGGGCCCGCCGCTCGAGCGTCGTCTCGACCCCGCCGAGGCTCGTCGCGTGGACGCAGACCGCGACACGCGCGCACAGCGCGTCGGCGGCGGCCGCGTCGGCGAGCTCGATCGAGACGATCGTGCCCGGCCCGTCGAGGTGGGCGGCGGCCCGGGCGTGCCCGGGGTCGTCGGGCAGGCCGGGGTAGCGGGTGCGCACGACCGCGGGGTGGGTGGCGAGACGGCTCGCGAGCTCGGCGGCGTTGGCCTCGGCGCGGTCGAGGCGCACCGGCAGGGTGCGCAGCCCGCGCAGGGCGAGGAAGGCCTCGAGGCTGCCGGGCACCGCCCCGTGGCGGGTGCGGTGGGCGGCCAGCCGTGCGGCCAGGGGGCTGCCCTGCGGCGCGACGGTGATGCCGAGCAGGGCGTCGGAGTGCCCGGCGATGAGCTTGGTCGCCGAGTGCACGACGACGTCGGCGCCGGCGGCCAGCGGCTGCTGGCGCAGCGGCGAGGCGAACGTCGAGTCGACCGCGGCCAGCGCGCCGCGCGCGGCGGCGGCCTCGCACAGCGCCGGCAGGTCGGCGACGGCCAGCAGCGGGTTCGTCGGCGACTCGACCCACAGGAGGTCGGCGCCGTCGAGGGCGGCGACGACCGCGTCGGTGTCGGCGACGTCGACCCAGCGCACGCCGAGGCGGCCCTGGCCCTCGAGCTTGGCGAGCAGCGAGCGCAGCCCGCTGTAGGCGTCGCGGGGGACCACGACGGTCCCGCCGACGGGGACCTCGTCGAGCACCGCGGCGATCGCGGCGATGCCGGAGGCGAAGGCGCAGGCGGCCCCGCCCTCGAGGCCGCCGACGGCCTCCTCGAGCGCGGCCCACGTCGGCGTGCCGTCGCGGGCGTAGCCGGGTGGCTCGGCGCCGCCGCCGACGCGCACCGTCGACAGCGACAGCGGCGGGTTGATCGGGTCACCGGGGGCGCGCTCGCCGCGGCCGGCGGCCACCGCGAGGGTGGCCGGCCGCAGCGGCGTCGCGTCGTCGAGGCGCATGGCCGCAGATGCTACGCGCTCGCCCCGCCGCGGTCGGTCGCTCAGCCGGCCGCGCGCTCGGTGACCGGTGCCGGCCCGGGGCGTGGGAGGCGACGTGGGCCTCAGCGCAGGACGAGGCCGTCCTCGCCGGCGTCGACGACCACGGTGTCGCCCTCGTCGTAGCGACCGTCGAGCAGGGCCAACGCGACCTTGTCCTCGAGCTCCTTGCGCAGGACGCGCTTGAGCGGTCGGGCGCCGTAGACGGGGTCGTAGCCGCGCGCGGCGAGCCAGTCCTTGGCCTCGTCGCTGACCTCGAGGCCGAGGTCGCGCTGGGCGAAGCGCTCGGCGACCCGGCGCAGCTGCACGTCGACGATCTGCCGCAGCTCGGCGCGCC
>JAWOAS010000079.1:0-5090 GCA_046498405.1 Egibacteraceae bacterium | reverse complement strand
GGCGCCTCGCCGCCCAGCGCGCGGACGATCGCGACCGTGTTCGCGCGCAGCATCCCGATGTACGTGCCTTCGGCGGTCCCGGGCTCGCCCATCGCGTCGGAGTAGAGCGTGCCGCCCATCTCGACCGAGGCGCCCAGGTCGTCGGTCGCGTCCAGGACCGCCTGAATCGTGCGTGGGTTGATCGTCGTCTCGACGAAGATGGCAGGGACCCCGGCGCGAACGATGGTCTCGGCCGTGTCGCGGATGTCGGCGATGGACGGCTCCGCGTCGGTGCTCACGCCCTGGATGCCGACCACCTGGAGCCCGTACGCGCGGCCGTAGTACGCGAACGCGTCGTGCGCCGTGACCAGGACTCGGTTCTCCTCGGGCACGCTGGCGACGGCCCGCTCGATCCAGTCGTGGAGGGCGTTCAGCTCGGCGGCGTGCGCGGCCGCCCGGTCGCGCACGGCCGCGTCGCACGCGGGCGTGAGCTCGCTCAGCGCCGTGGCGATCGGGTCCAGCGTGCCGGCCCAGAGCGAGACGTCCATCCACACGTGCGGGTCCACGCCGTAGGCGCTCGACACGCGGATGCGGCGCTCCGCGGGCACCCCCGCCTCCGACACGGCGAGCGTCGGCGCCCGCTCGCCGAAGCGCTCCAGGACGTCGCCCAGCTGCCCTTCGAGGGTCAGCCCGCCGTAGAGGATCAGGTCCGCCCGGCTCAGCTCACGGACGTCGCCCGAGGTCGCCTGGTACAGGTGAGGATCGACGCCGGGACCCATCAGGGAGACGACGTCGGTGCAGGCGCCGCCGATCGTGGCGGCGGTGTCGCCGACCATGCCGACCGTGGCGACGACGCGGAGCGGCTCGTCTTGACGTCCGTCCTGGGCGAGCGCCAGGCCGGACGACGTCACGGCGGCCAGCGCCAGGCCGTAACGGGCCACGCCGACGAGGAGCAGCCGCGCGGCGTGAAGACGGGAGCGGCGAGATGCGGCCGAGGGGCGACCGGAGGCTCGGCGGTTGCGTCCGACCTCGCGAGATTTTGTGGCAAACCTAAACATGCCGCTACCCTAGTCCGCGATCTCGTGGCTGTCAAGCGCGCCCGGCCTTGCGGCCATCGCCACGGGACCCGGGACCCAGGTCACGGCTGATCCATACGACGGCACGTACACTCGGGGCATGACGACGACCGAGCGCCCCTGGTTCGTGACCGATAGCGGCTTCAGCCGTCGCCTGGACGATGCGGATCGCAGCGTGTTCATGCGCGTCTGCCCCGAGCGCCACTACGCCCGCGACGAGCACATCTTCCGCGAGGGCGACCCGGCGGACTCGCTGCACGTCGTCGCCAAGGGCCGAATCAAGCTCACCCGCCTGACCCCCGACGGCCGCGAGCGGATCCTCGCCATCGTCGGACCGGACGACATGATCGGCGAGGCGTTCCTGCGTCCCGATGCCGACTACCTCGCCGACGCCGTGGCGCTGGGCGACGGCGTCACCACCTGTCCGATGTCGCGCGGGCAGTTCCAGCAGCTCTCGCTGCAGGCGCCGACGTTCGTGCTGGCGTTCGCCGAGATCCTGGCCGGGAACCTGTTCCGCTGCCGCGATCAGCTCACCGGCGGGTACGCGCCGATCAAGGTCCGCGTCGCGCTCACCCTGCTCGAGCAGGCCCGCCGCTTCGGACGCCCGTCGGAGGAGGACGACGACTGGCTGGAGCTCGAGACCGAGCTTCGGCACGAGGAGATCGCCTCGCTGATCGGCGCGACCCGCGTGTCGGTCTCGAGCTCCGTCGCCGATCTGCGCAACGACGGACTGGTCCAGGGCACCCGCGGCCGTTACCGGGTCCACGCGCCGGCGATCGAGGCGCTCGAGCTCGATCTCTGATTCGGCGACCGCAGCAGCCCTCAGCCCCGCGAAGGTCCCGGCGTGAGGCCGCGAACCGGACCGCAGAGCGGCCTGCCCTACACTGACCGTGCGTCGCCCTCGATCGACGCGTTGCGACGGCGACGCAGGGAGGTTGAGCGATCATGAGTCAGACAGGACTCGCCGTGTTCGACACGACGCTCCACGAGACGAACGCGTGGCTGAAGACCGTCAACGAGAAACTCGGTTGGGGAGACCGTCGACTCGCGTACCACGCGCTCAGGTCGACGCTGCAGACGCTGCGCGACCGTGTGCCGCCGGACCTGGCCGCCAACCTCGCGGCCCATCTGCCGATGCTGGTGCGCGGCATCTACTACGAAGGCTGGACGCCGAGCTCGACGCCCCAGCCGCTCCGCACGCAAGAAGCTTTCCTGGCCGCCGTGGAGAGCCGCTACGGTCATGCCGAGCCGGTCGCCTTCGACGAGCTCGCCCGCGCCGTGTTCGCGACGCTCAACGACAACGTGCCGGCCCCGCAGGTCGAGAAGGTTCGCACCGCGCTCGGCGAGGAGCTCAAGGCCCTTTGGCCGGAGCCACCAGCGACTCGGTGACCGAGCTCGGCGCCGCTGCGCCGGCCGCCCCGGCCCCCTCGACCGGGCCGCGAGACGGCCCGTGATGGACAGTTGACGGAACGACGGACGGTCCGACGGGCATGGTGGGGCGTATGAACGCTCCGCTTCCGACGAACCGATCGTCATCGACCCGACCGCTCGCGGCGCCGTCGACGCCGCTGCCGGGCGTGCGGCTGGGCGTCCTGCTGGCCGGATCGCTGACCGTGCTTCTGACGTTGGTCCCTGTCGGCCAGGCGCAGGCCGATCCCGAGGACGCCACCTCTAGCGCCACCGCCGCCGCCGAGGCGCACGTCGAGGTTCCCGAGCTGCCGTTCGACGACAACCCCGACCCCGACCAGTGCGGGATCCCGCAACCGCTGGGCGACGACGTGCGCGGCACGGTCGACGGGCGCTGGGAGGGCGAGACGCTGTTTCCCGATGCAGGAACTGAAGCCAATCCTTACATCATTACCGACATCTGTGAGCTTAACTGGATGAGGAATGACCTCGATGCCTGGTATGAATTAGGCAACGACATTGATGCTAGTTTAACACGATACTGGAACGCAGGGGCAGGCTTTGTGCCTATAGGGCATCCCTCCTCGTCTTTTTCAGGGGCACTCGATGGACAGAACTATACTATTGAGGGACTGTACTTCAATAGCGCAGATAGTGAGGTGGGCCTGTTTCGGAAACTCTATAATGCAACCATTAGCAACCTAGTTTTGCTGGGTCTGGATTTAACGGCAGGCGGCGGTTCCGGAACCTACAACGGTGGCTTGACAGCTCAGACTGAAGGTAGCACAAGCATCAGTTATGTTCAGATAGAGGGAACCTTGAACGCAGCCGGCACTGCGTGCACAGGGGGGCTTGTAGGAAAGACGCATGCGGGTACAAATATCTACAGGTGTGCTGCGTATGTTACGATCACGGCAGGCCAGAATAGGGCAGGTGGCCTAGTCTTCTGGAACGACGGAGGCACTATCTCTCAGTGTTTTACCACCGGTTCAGTAACATCAGTTGATGGTTTTATAGGGGGGCTGGTTCAGAGTAACGGAGGGAGCATAACAGACTGCTATTCGCGATGCACTGTATATGCACCAGGAGTAGGTTGGGGCCTGCAGAGTATAGGTGGGTTTGCAGCAGCAACAGACTCCTCAAAGGTTACAAATAGAGTGTATTCCACTGGGTCAGTTGGGGCATCGCCTGGCGGCAATATCGGGGGGCTTCAAGGGTCTGGGCCTTGTAGCAATAGCTTTTGGGACACTGAGACATCGGGCTGGGAGACCAGCAGTTGTGGCACCGGCAAAACCACCCTCCAGATGAAAACCCGGTCTACATTTACCAGCGCCGGGTGGGACTTCGATACGGTCTGGGGCATCAGTCCTTACATCAACGACGGCTATCCGTTTTTGCTATGGTGGTACGACCCGACCGACCCCAGCGAGCTCACAGCAGACATCTACCAGGTCGTCCACTTTCAACCGAACGCCATCATAAGCGGCACCACGCTACCGAACCGAGCCCAGGGCGGCGGCGTCCACCCTGACGGCACGTTCTCATGGGGAAGTAACCCGGCCGGTATAGACATCCGCGGGCCGGAGGACTTCGGGCCCGAGGACCCCGACTACGATGTATTGACGCCGGGAACATGGGACATCATAGAGCCGGAGCCGACAGGCATAGTGGGCGGCATCGACCTTGACAGGCTGGCCGACAATCCTATGAGCCCGTTCGTGCAGGTGCTATCGTCCAGCGACCTGATAACCGAGCGCCTGGCCTGGCTGCTGCTCGCCATCTTCATCGTGATAGCGGCGATGGTGGCAACCCAGCTCCTCGGCCAGCACATGGTGTTCACGTCGCTGGTAGGCTTCGGCCTGACGGCGCTGTTCTACTCGATGGGTGTCTGGGGCATGTGGGTCGTGATACTCATGGCCTTCGGCCTTGTGGCCAGTATTGTCTATGAAAGGATGCCGACGCTATAGGATGACATAATGCACAAGCTATTGGTGTCGTTTCTGATAGTCTTCGTGGGAGCGTCGATACTCGCTGCGATCATGCAGGGCGGAGGCGGCATTGTGTCCACGGTCCTGACGGCGGACATAGACGCCGACGGCACGACTATACCGGTCACGAGCACGAGCCTCTTCATGGATGCCGACGTGATACGGATAGGCAACGAGAAGATACTGTACACGTCCATCACCGACACGTCTTTTGATGGCGTCACCCGGGGATATGATGGCACCCTGGCAGAGGAGCACGAGGCCGGCGCACGCGTCTACACCGTGGAGGCCGGGGTGCTCAATGACGCCATGGGCTATAACCTTGGAGTGAGCATCGAGACAAGCGGCATGTGGGGGCTGGTGATGCTGCCGATCAACTTCTTCACGAAGACGCTCCCCCACCTCGTCAAACTCAACGTCAACTTCCTGGCGACGCCGGAGCACCGGCGGTTACGGCCGGATCTACCGGGAAACCACCAATGCGGTCATCAATGAGGGGGGGGGCGCCGTTATCGCCCTGGATACGGGGGTAGTCACCATCGGAAATCCGGAAGCCATACAGTTTCATCCCACCGGCATCGTCCCCACCCACATCCTGGTGACCGAGGGCTGCAGGGGGGATGGCGGCACCCTGCTGGAT
>JAWOAS010000216.1:0-7589 GCA_046498405.1 Egibacteraceae bacterium | reverse complement strand
CTTCGCCGGTTCTGGCCGCCGGACAGAACCGGCGCCTGGTCGGAACCGACCTGGATTGCGTTTTTTGCAAGCCTTCTCTGGCTGGTACAACCGGTAAACACTCAGGCGGTCACCTATATTGTTCAGCGCATGACCAGCATGGCGGCCCTGTTTTTTATGCTTTCGCTTTTGCTATATGCTTTGGGGCGGGGCAGATGGCTGGACCGTGGCAAACTCACCCCGGCTGCCGGATTTGCATTTTTAGGGTGCGTGCTGTCCGGAATCTGTGCGCTAATCAGCAAGCAGAACGCCGCTATGCTGCCGATTATTATTCTCCTCTATGAGTGGTTCTTCTTTCAGAATCTTTCGATTTCGCTTTCCAAAAAACAGGTGGGATTGATTGTCTGCTGTATCGCGGTCTTCGGAGGGATTGCCCTCCTGTACCTGGGCGGCGATCCACTGGGGCGGATATTAAGCGGCTACGCCCCACAGGAATTTATCGACGAGATCCCGGTGTACTGAGCCGGTGGGGGGCGCGGCGCCGGGAGGGTCCGGCCGCGGCTCCTCCCGGCGCTCGCGAACGTGTCCACATGGACGACCTCGCCGATGGAGCCGCGAGCGCTGAGGCACTAGAGTCCTTCGGAGCCGACGTGGAACGATGTCCGCGTTGGCGCGCGTGCGGGCCTGCGGCAAGCGTCGTGGTTCCCGCGCGGACCCCGACGCGACGGAGCCCCACCGTGACGCGACCGCAGCACGACCGCGCCACCCCTCGGGCCCTGACCTCCGGGCTCGCCGTCGCGCTCGCCGCCCTCCTCGTCGTCGCCCTCCTGCCCCCCGCGGCCGCCGAGCCCGCGCTCGATGACCTCGAGCGCGAGGCCGACGAGGCCCGCGAGCAGCGCGAGACGCTCTCCTCCGAGCAGGCCGAGGCCCAGGCGCGGCTCGACGAGCTCCAGGCGGAGTTCTCGACCGCCGTCGAGGAGTACAACCAGGCCAACGCCGAGCTCGAGGAGACCAGCGCCGAGATCGACCGCCTCGAGGGCGAGATCGGCGATCTCGTCGCGGGGATGAGCGAGCGCGAGGCGCAGGTCGGCGAGCTCGTCCGGGCGATGTACGTCAGCGGCGGCGACGTCAGCAGCTTCGATGCCGTCCTCGGCACCGAGGGTGTGCAGGAGACCGTCCTGCGCCTCGGCTACCTCGACAGCACCCAGCGCAGCCAGCGTGGGCTCATCGAGGGCTACGTCGCCGACGCGACGATCCTCGACCGTGAGCAGGAGGAGCTCGTCGCTGCGCGACAGCGCCAAGAGGAGCTCACCGCCGAGCTCGACGACCAGCGCGCGACGATCGAGTCCCACGTCGCCGATCACCAGGATGAGATGGACGCCCTCGAGGCCCAGCTCGCCGACGCGCGCTCCGACGTCGCCTCCGCCGACGCCGCGGTCGACAGCCGGGAGGCCGAACTCGCTGAGGAGGCCGCGGCCGAGGCTGCGGCCGCCGAGGAGGCCGAGCGGCTCGCCCAGGTCGAGGACGCGCCCTCCTCCTCCGGCGGGGCGTCGGACACCGGCTCGTCGGGCGGGGGTGGCGGTTCGGGGGGCGACGCGTCGGGCTCCTCGGGCGCGTCCGACGCGGACTCGCGGACCGACTCGGGCAGCGCGTCGCGCTCGAGCGACGGCGGCAGCCAGGCCGCCTCGCCCTCGGGTGCCGCCGGCGCGGCGGTCAGCGCGGCGATGGGCCAGATCGGCACCCCCTACGTCTGGGGCGGGTCGAGCCCGGGCGGCTTCGACTGCTCGGGGCTGACCTCGTGGTCCTACCGCCAGGCCGGCGTGTCGATCCCGCGCACCTCCGGCGCGCAGTGCTCCGGGCTGCCCCGCGTCAGCCGCGACCAGCTCCAGCCCGGCGACCTCCTCTGCTTCGGCAGCCCCGTCCACCACATCGGCATGTACGTCGGCGGGGGCTCGATGGTCGAGGCGCCGCGCACCGGGCTCAACGTCCGCACGACGACGATCAACCGCAGCGGCTACTCCGGCGCGGTGCGGCCCACGGGCTGAGCCCCGGGCCCCCCGTCGGCGCGGGGGAGCGCGGCCGTGGCGCGAGGTGCGCACGGCAGCGGGGACCGGCGCCCAGGGTGGGGTAGTGCGGCGGCTCAGCGCAGCCGCACCGCAAGCTCGACGACGCGGTGACCGTCCATCCGCGTGACCTCGACGCGGAAGCCCTCGCCGTCGGCGGCGTCGCCGAGGACCGGCAGCCGCTCGAGCTCGGCGGTGAGGTAGCCCGCGAGGGTCTCCCACGGGCCGTCGGGCAGGGTGACCCCGAGGTGGGCCGAGAGCTCGTCGGGGCGCAGCGAGCCCGGCACGAGCACGGCGCCGTCGCTGCGCTGGACGATCTCGGCGCGGCGGTCGGTCTCGTCCTCGAAGTCGCCGATGAGCTCCTCGAGGAGGTCCTCGAGGGCGACGAGCCCGCTGAAGCCGCCGAACTCGTCGACGACGACGGCGAGGTGCTGGCGCTCGGCGCGCATGTCGCGCATGAGCGCCTCGACGGGGCGGCTCTCGGGGACGAGCAGGGCCGGGGAGGCCAGCGCGCCGGCGCGCACCGTCGGGCGTGCCTCGTCGCGCACCCCGAGGAGGTCCTTGACGTGGAGGACGCCGACGACCCGGTCGAGCTCGCCCTCGTAGACCGGCAGGCGGGACCGCCCGCTCTCGCTCGCGACCCGCTCGAGGGTGTCGATGTCGGCGTCGACGCTCACGGCGACGACCTCGCGGCGCGGCACCATCGCCGCCTCGGCGTCGAGGCCGGAGAGCTCGAGGGCGCGGGTCAGCAGCGTCTGCTCGTCGGTGTCGATCTGCCCTCGCCGCGCGGACTCCTCGAGCAGCAGGGCGAGGTCACCGGGCGCGTGCACCTGCGCGAGCTCGTCCTGCGGCTCGACGCCGAGACCGCGCACGACGAGGTTCGACGCGCCGTTGAGCAGGCGGATGAACGGCCGCAGCGCGGTGACGAAGAGGCGGAAGGGGCGCGCGAGCAGCCGCACGGCGCGCTCGGGGGTGCCGATCGCCCAGGACTTCGGCGCCATCTCGCCGACGACCATGTGGAGGAAGACCGTCACCCCGAGGGCGAGGACGAGCGAGAGCGTCGCCGAGACCGGCCGCGGCACGGCGGTCTCGGCGAGCACCGCGTCGAGGGTGTGGTGCAGCGCGGGCTCGGCGGTCGCGCCGAGGCCGAGCGAGGCCATCGTGATGCCGAGCTGGGCGCCGGCGAGCATGAGCGAGAGCTCGCGCAGCCCCGCGAGGGCCTGCGTGGCGCTGCCCGAGCCCTCCTCGGCGAGCTGCTCGATCTTCGAGCGGCGCGCCGCGAGCAGCGCGAACTCCGCAGCGACGAAGAAGCCGTTGGCGAGCAGGAGCGCGAGGCCGACGAGCAGCGCGGTCGAGGTGCTCATCGCCGACCACCCGCCTCGTCGGCGGCGCGGGGGGCGAGGACGAGCCGCGCGACGGCGTGCCCGTCGAGCGCGAGCACCCGCAGCCGGGCGGTGGGCAGGAGGATCTCGTCGCCGACGCCCGGCAGACGCTCGAGCTCGGCCATGACGAGTCCGCTCAAGGTCTCGTAGTCGCCCTCGGGCAGGCTGATGCCCGTGTCGCGGACGGTCTCGTCGAGGCGCCAGGACCCCGGCACGAGGAAGCGCCCGCTGGCCAGGGCCACGACCTCGGGCTCGACGTGGTCGTGCTCGTCGCGGATCTCGCCGACGAGCTCCTCGACGACGTCCTCGAGGGTGACGATGCCGGCGGTGCCGCCGTGCTCGTCGACGACGAGCGCGAGGGCGGTGCCGGCGGCGCGCAGGTCGGACAGCAGCGTGCGCAGCGGCGCGGACTCGGGCACCGCGAGCGGCTCGCCCATGAGCGTGGGCACCGGGGTGGCCCCCCGGTCGGCGTGGGCGATGCCGAGCACGTCCTTGGCGTGGACGACCCCGCGCACGTCGTCGAGCCCGTCGCCGACGACGGGGAAGCGGCTGTGCCCGGAGTCGTGCGCGAGCGCGCGGAGCTCCTCGCAGCTCGCCTCGACGTCGACGGCGATGACGGCGGTGCGGGGGACCATCGCGTCGGCGGCGCGCAGGTCCCGGAAGTCGATCGCGCGCCCGAGCAGCGCGGTCTGGTCCGGCGAGAGGCTGCCCTCCTGGCCCGACGCCTCGATGATGTGCTCGAGCTCGTCGTGGTCGACGCCGCCCTCGAGCTCTTCGACGGGCTCGATGCGCAGGAGCCGCAGCAGCCCGTTCGAGGCCCCGTCGAAGAGGTGGATGAGCGGTCCGGCCAGGCGCAGGTACCACAGGGTGCTCGGGGCGAGCGCGCGGGCGAAGGGCTCGGGCCTGGCGATCGCGAGGTTCTTCGGCGCGAGCTCCCCGAAGACCATCTGCACGCCGGTGGCCAGGACGAGCGCGAGCGTGAGCGACACCCCGACCGACGCGGCCTCGGGCACGCCGACGAGCGCGAGCGCGGGGCGCAGGGCGCGCCCGAGGGTCGGCTCGGCGACGAACCCGACGAGCAGCGACGTCGCGGTGATCCCGAGCTGGGCCCCCGAGAGCATGAACGACAGCCGCCGCAGGACCTCGAGTGCGCGTCCGGCGCGGCGATCGCCGTGCGAGGCGGCCTCGGTGAGATGGGTGCGACGCGCGGCGACGAAGGCGAACTCCGCGGCGACGAAGTAGCCGTTGAGGCCGATGAGCAGGACGACGAGGCCGAGCCCCGCGGCGGTGCTCACCACGGCCCGGCCCCCGGCGCGCCGCCCTCAGCGGTCGCCTCGCGACGTTGCGGAGGCTCGCTCACGCTCCATCCCCGTCATCGTCGGGGTCGGGGTCGGTCCCGTCGGTCTCGTCAGTCTCGTCGGTCTCGTCAGTCTCGTCGGTCTCGTCAGTCTCGTCGGTCCCGTCGGTCTCATCGGGTTCGGAGTCGGACTCGTCGGGCTCGGGCTCGCTCGTGTTGCGCTCGACGATGCGGGGCTCGGGACGGTAGGTGTGCGTCCAGGTCTGCTCGTCGCGGCCGCCGTCGTGGTAGTCGAGGACGCGGGTGTAGGAGACGGTGAAGCCCGGCCGCCCTGACTGCACGACGCGCTCGCCGCCGGGCGCGAGGTCCTCGGTGTCGCGGTACTCCACCGGGGGCTCGCGGACGTTGCGGCGCCCGGAGGTGCGGGCCTCGACGTCGACCCAGTCGGTGCCCCACATCGACACGGTGATCGACGTCGGGGTGTAGCTCGTGGCGATGAGCAGGCCGTGGGGGCTGTCGTTGCGGATCGCGACGTCGATGCTCGGGTAGTTCAGCGTCGACTCCCGTCCCACCGGGTAGCGGCTGATGTAGTAGCTGTGCGGGCGGTGCTCGAGGATCTCGTAGCCGCCGAAGAACGCCGCGTTGAAGAACGTCGTCGCGAACTGGCTCACCCCGCCGCCGACGGCGCTCCGAAACTCCCCACCGACGATGACCCCGCCGTCGGTGAACCCGCCCTCGCGCGTACGGGGGCCCACATGGTCATTGAGAGAGAGCTCCTCGCCGGGCTCGAGGACGACCCCGTCGACGAGGTCGGCCATCCGCTGGATGTTCTGCACCCGCGACTGCCCGGCTGGGTGGCTCGTCGTGAACGACGAGACCTCCTCGGTGATGCCGAGCTCCTCGGCGTCGGCGGTCGTGCGGTCGGGTTCGGTGATCTCGCCGTCGAGCTCGGCCTCCCGCGGGGTCTCCCCGTCGCTGGCCTCGGCGGTGGCGACGTCGACGAGCTGCTCGGCGGCCACCTCCGGGTCGAAGGCGAAGCCCTCCACGGACTCCTCGATGACGACCTCGCCGCCCGACAGGCCGATCTCGGCGTCGACGGGGTCGGTCTCGAGCGCCTCGCGCAGGTCGTCGCCGACGGCGTCGTCGAGCGCCTCGGCATCGACGGTGAGGTCGGCGTCCTCGCCGTCCCAGGAGACCTCGAGCAGCGCGCCGACCTCCTCGGCGGTGAGCTCGAGCGCCGCCTCCTCGCGCGTGAGCCTGACCGGCCCGGAGACCGCGCGCTCGGCCTCCTCGGCCAGCGTCTCGAGTGTGGCGGGGTCGCCGGTGGCAGGCTCCTCGACGGCGGGGACCTCGACCTCCACCGCGCCGGGCTCGTCGAGGGCCTCGAGGGTGCGCTCCTCGAGCTCCTCGCGCTCGAGCGACAGGCCCGCCTCGGGCGGGGTCACGCTCACCGTCGTGCCGGTGATCGCGAGGTCACCCATCGTCGGCTCGCGCTCGAGCGCGGCGTGGGCCTCGGCGCTCCAGCGCTCGAAGGCGTCGTCGTCGAGGTCGCGCACCGACCGCACCGTGACGCCGTCGCCGAGGGCGCGGAGATGGTCGGCGAGGGCGGCCAAGGGGTTGAGCTGGCGTCCCCGGCGCCAGACCCGCTCGACGGTGCGCCCGACGTCGACGGCCTCGCCGACCTCACCCCGGGAGGCCCGCCGGGTCGCGCTCGCGTCCTCGTCACCCACCGCGGTGATCTCGACGCCCTCCTCGGCCTGCTCCTCGGCGAGGGTGTCGACGGCCTCGGCCAACCGCGCCGCGGACAGCCCACCAACGGCGTAGCCGTCGAGCGCCGTGCCGGGTAGGACCCCCGGGCGCGCGACTCGGAAGCCCACGACGACGAGGGCGAGGACGACGACGATGACCGCGCCGACGAGGGCGTAGCGCTGCCAGTCGGGTGTGGCGGCTTCCCCCTCGGCGCCACGGCCAAGCAGCGAGCGGAGGCGACGCATGAGCGCTGCCATCGTAGCCGACGGCGTGGCGTCGGCCCCGCGTGGGTGCCCGGCAGCCGACTGTCCCGATCGGACACCCGGCTTGCTCGACCGTCGGGTCGGCGGCCGCTAGGATCTCGCACCGGCGGACTTCCCCAGACGTCCCGCGGAGCAGGCCCGCAGACGACACTGGAGTGACGGGCAGGATGCGCCTTCCGATGCGGCTTCGTCGCGCGATCACCACTGGCCTCGTGACGCTCGCGGTCCTGCTTGTGTCCTCGGCCGCCCTCGCCAACCCCGAGGAGGCGCGGCTGCAGGAGACGCGCTCGGAGCTCTCCGAGGTGCGCGACGAGCTCGACGAGGCCCGGGAGCGCCGCGACGCCGAGGCCGCCGAGCTCAGCGACCTCGAGGACGAGGTCGAGACCGTCCTGCGGGCGGTCAACGAGGCCGAGCTCGCCGTCGAGCGCCAGGAGATGGCCGTCGCCGACGCCGAGGACGACCTCCGGGCGCTCATCGACGAGGCCAGGGGTCAGCAGGACGCCACGGCCGAGCGCGTGAGCCGCATCTACAAGCAGAGCGGCGACGACTCCCTGCAGGCGCTGATGACCGGTGCGTCGGTCGACGAGGTCATCGGTCGGGGGACGATCCTCGACGCCCTCGCGCGCAACGACCGCGAGACCTTCGAGGCGCTCGGCGCGAGCGCTGTGGCCATCAGCGCCCAGGCCGACCACCTCGAGGAGGAGCGCGCCGCGCTCGAGCGGGTCAAGGACGAGCAGCGCGAGCTGCTCGCCGAGGTCGAGGAGCTGCGCGACGACCAGGCGTTCGCGGCGGCCGAGGCGGAGGCGGAGGTCGACGAGCTCCACGAGCACGAGGCCTACCTCGCGAGCGAGGAGCG
>JAWOAS010000200.1:0-7441 GCA_046498405.1 Egibacteraceae bacterium | reverse complement strand
GGTTTAGGAAATATTTAAGCGTAACCGATTCGGAAAGTAGTAAATACCTCGCCGATACCTATATTCGGCTCGGTGATGCTTATTTCATACGTCGTAATACCCATTGACATTGCAGGGGCTTTATTGCTTTTAAGCTTATTCGGAGGAACAGTCAATCTTATGTCTATGATAGGGATTATTGTAATGGCAGGTATAATCATAAACGATTCTATCCTGAAGATAGACACCATCAATCACCTGCGGCGATCAGGACTGGGTTTAAAAGAAGCTATATATGAAGGAGGGGCCAGGAGACTTAAGCCCATTATCATGACCAGCCTTACGACCATACTGGCTATGACGCCTTTCCTTTTTGGCACCGACATAGGCTCGGAGCTGCAGAAACCACTGGCACTTACCGTTCCCCCGCCGACGACGTCGCCGCGCTCGCCGAGGACCTCGGCATCGTCGACGAGGGCACGAGCGAGGCCTTCCGTTGGGCGGTCGGCCCCGACCCCCTCGACGGTGCCGAGCGCGGTGCCATCAGCGGCGACCCGCGGCTGGCCGGGGCCTTCGAGGCCGGCCTCGCGGTGCGCCAGGACGGCCGGGCCTGCCTCCAGCGCACCGAGGTCGCCGACGACGCCTTCGACGACGGCGTGCGCGCGACCTTCGACTGCCCGGAGCCGGTCACCGTCGTCGACGTCGAGATCGCGCTGCTGCACGACCTCGAGCCGGGCTACCGCACCGTCGGCCTCGTCGGCGGGGACACCCCCGAGGTCGTCGCGGTCTTCACCGCCGCCGCGCCCGGCCACGCGATCGACCTCGCCGAGGGGCAGGCCCGCAGCGGTCTCGAGGCGCTCGCGGCATGGTCGACACCCGGGGGCTCGTGGGTCGAGGACCGGCTCGTCGACCTCGCCGACGTCGACGCCGATGGCCCTGCCCTCCTCGTGGCGGTCGGGGCTGCGGTCGCCGTCGGCGCGGCCCACGCCCTGGCCCCCGGACACGCGAAGGTCGCCGCCGGCGCCTACGTCGCCGGGGGCGGGGCAGGCCCGCGCCACGCGCTTGCCCTCGGCGCCGTCGTCGCCTCGATGCACGTCGCGACGACGCTCGCGCTCGCGGCCACGCTCGTCGCGCTGCCCTGGTCCCCGCACCTCGGGGCTGCGGCCGGCGGCCTGCTCACTCTCGCGGCGGGCGCGCTCCTGCTCGCCGTCGGCGCGGGGATGCTGCGGCGCCGGCGCCACGGTCTCGGCGCGGCCGGCGGTGGGGGGTCGTCACGGGACGGGCACGGGACCGGGCACGGAGCCGGGGGCGGGACCGCGCCAGAGGCCGGTCGCGAGCCCAGGCGCGGGCACCGTCACGCGGGAGCCCACGACACGCCGCTGTCGTGGCGCGGCATCGCGACGGTGGGGGCGGCCGGCGGCCTCCTGCCGTCACCCTCGGCGCTGCTCGTGCTCGCGACGACGTGGCTGGCCGGCCGGCCCGGCCTCGGCCTCGCGCTCGTCGCGGGCTTCGCCTCGGGGCTGGCGGCGACGGTCGCGCTCGTCGGGCTCGCCGCGGCGCGCGGCCGGGCGGCGCTCGACGCGAGCGCGACGCCGGCCCTCGGGCGCCTGGCCTCGGCGGTCCCCGCGCTCGCCGGCGCGCTCGTGCTCGCCGGCGGGGCGTGGCTGGCGGCCTCCGGGGCGCTCCAACTGCTCGCCTGAGGCCGCCGCCGGGACCTCACGCGGCGTCGAGGTCGATGCCGTCGGGGCGCTGGAGCCTCGCGAGCTCCGCCTGGGCGACCTCGAGGCGGTCGTGGAGCAGGCTCACGGTCTCCGGTCGTGCGATGTGCGGGTGCCCGGCGCTCCACGCCAGCTGCCCGGTCACCGCGTCGATCTCGTCGAGCCAGTGGTCCTCGTGGCTCATCCCACTCACCTCCCACGGTGTGGGTCGTCGTTTCCGTCGACCCTGCCTCCGGGAGGTCAACGTCGGGTAACGAGGCTGTGCCCTCGTGTTTCGTCGCGCGGCCTCGAGTGGCGGCTGGCGTCGCTGGCAGCGCGCGGATCCGCCACTCGGTCGGGATGGCCGAGCCACGGGCGGGTCGGGGCCGTGGGCGCGGCCTCGAGTGGCGGCTGGCGTCGCTGGCAGCGCGCGGATCCGCCACTCGGCGGGGGAGAGGCCGCGCACGGGGCCGCGCGTATGCGCCTAGCGCACGTAGGGGCGGCTCAGGCCCTCACTTGGCGTTGAAGTACTTCGCCTCGGGGTGGTGGACGATGAGCGCGTCGGTCGACTGCTCGGGCACGAGCTGGAGCTCCTCGGAGAGCATGACGCCGATGCGCTCGGCGCCGACGAGGTCGAGCAGCGGGCCGCGCTGCTCGAGGTCGGGGCAGGCGGCGTAGCCGAAGGAGTAGCGGCTGCCGCGGTAGCCCTGGCGGAAGAGCCCCTCGACGGTCTCGGCGTCGTCGCCGTCGATGCCGAGCTCGACGCGCACGCGCTGGTGCCAGCGCTCGGCCAGCGCCTCGGCCATCTCGACGCCGAGCCCGTGGAGGTAGAGGTACTCGCGGTAGCGGTCGGCGGCGAACAGCTCGGCGGCGCGCGCGGAGACCCGTGGGCCCATCGTCACGCAGTGCAGGGCGACGACGTCGCGCTGACCGCTGTCGAGGTCACGGAAGAAGTCGGCGATGCAGAGCCGGCGGCCGCTCGACTGCCGCGGGAAGCGGAAGCGCGCCGCGGGCTCGGCGGCGTCGGGCTCGGCGTAGACGAGGAGGTCGTTGCCGTGGGAGGCGCAGGCGAAGTAGCCGTAGGCGACCGCAGGCACGAGCAGCTGCTCGGCGCGGGCCAGCGCCATCGTCTCGCGCAGCGCCGCCTCGGCCTCCTCGGTGCCGTCGCGGTTGAAACCCCACTGGTTGCGGAAGAGCGCGACCTTGTTGAGGTAGCCCGCGAGGTCGTCGAGCGCGAGGCCCCGGACGACCCGGCTGCCCCAGAAGGGCGGCTCGGGCACGTCGACGTCGCGGGCGACCTCCGAGCGGGCGACCTCGGTGGTGTCACCGCGGCGGGGGCCCCCGCCGGAGGCCACCCGCGGCGGGACGGGCTCGCGGCCCCAATCCTCGGGCCAGCCTTCGCGCAACGCCGCGCCGTGGCGCTCCTTGTGCTCGGCCACGGCGTCCATGACCTCGAGCCCGGCGAAGGCGTCGCGGCAGTAGAACAGCGGACCGGCGTAGCGCTGCCGCAGGTCCCACTCGACGTAGCTGCGGGTCAGCGCCGCGCCGCCGAGGAGCACCGGCCAGCCGTCGAGGCCGCGGCGGGACAGCTCGTCGAGGTCGTCGCGCATCACGACCGTCGACTTCACGAGCAGCCCCGACAGCCCGATCGCGTCGGCCTTGAACTCCTCGGCGGCCTCGACGATCGCGTCGATCGGCTGCTTGATGCCGAGGTTGCGGACGTCGTAGCCGTTGTTCGACAGGATGATGTCGACGAGGTTCTTGCCGATGTCGTGGACGTCGCCGCGCACCGTCGCGAGGAGGATCCGGGCCTTGCCACGGTCGTCGGTCGCCTCGAGGTGCGGCTCGAGGTGGGCCACGGCCGCCTTCATGCACTCGGCGGACTGCAGGACGAACGGCAGCTGCATCTGCCCCGCGCCGAAGAGGTCGCCGACGGTCTTCATCCCCGCGAGGAGCTGGGTGTTGATGATCTCGAGGGGCGCGTAGCCCTCGGCGAGGGCGGCATCGAGGTCGGCGCCGAGCCCGTCGGGGTCGCCGTCGACGATGCGGCGCTCGAGGCGCTCGGCGACCGGCAGCGCCGCGAGCTCCTCGGCCGAGGCGCCGGTGGCCTCGTAGCCCTCGAAGCGCGCCATGAGCTCGTGCAGCGGGTCGTAGCCCTGCCGCCGACGGTCGTAGATGAGGTCGCGGCAGATCTCGGCGACCTCGTCGTCGATGCGGTGCAGCGGCAGGATCCGCCCGGCGTGGACGATCGCCGCGTCGAGCCCGCGGGCGTGCGCCTCGGCGAGGAAGACCGAGTTCAGCGCCTGGCGCGCCGCTGGGGAGAGGCCGAAGGAGATGTTGGACACGCCGAGGATCGTGTGGCTGCCGGGGATCTCGGCCTTGACGCGCTCGATGGCCTCGAGGGTGGCCATCGCGTCGCCGCGCAGGTCCTCCTGGCCCGAGCCCAGCGGGAACGTCAACGTGTCGAAGACGAGGTCGCCGGCCTCGAGGCCGTGCTCGTCGATGGCGAGCTCGGCGACCCGGCGGCAGACCTCGACCTTCCAGTCGGCGGTGCGGGCCTGCCCGCTCTCGTCGATCGCGAGGGCGACGACGGCGGCGCCCCAGCGTCGGGCCATCGGCAGGAGCCGGTCGGCCTTGACCCGGCCGTCCTCGAGGTTGACGGAGTTGATCATCGCCCGGCCGCCGAGGCGCGAGAGCGCGGCCTCGACGACGTCGGGCTCGGTCGAGTCGACGACGAGCGGCAGCGTCGACTGCGTCGCGAGTCGCTCGACGGCCTCGACGACGTCGGGGACCCCGTCGCGACCGACGTAGTCGACGCAGAGGTCGAGGGAGTGCGCGCCCTCGCGCACCTGCTCGCGCGCGAGCTGGACGACGGCGTCCCAGTCGCCGGCGAGGAGGTGCTCGCGGAAGCGCCTCGAGCCGTTGGCGTTCATGCGCTCGCCGACGATGTGGAAGGTGTTGTCCTGTCGGATCGCCGAGGGCGCGTAGAGCGACGCGAGGCTCGGCTCGTGCGTGGGCTCGCGGGCCGCGGGCACCTGCCCCGCGACGGCCTCGACGACCGCGGCGAGGTGGGCCGGCGTCGTGCCGCAGCAGCCGCCGACGATGCCGACGCCGAGGTCGCCGACGAACTCGACGTGGGCGGCGGCCAGGCCCGCGGGGTCGAGGGGGTAGACGGTCTCGCCGTCCTCGAGGTGGGGGATCCCGGCGTTGGGGATGACGCTGATCGGCTTGCGCGAGTGCTGGGAGAGGTAGCGCACCTGCTCGCGCATGTCCTCCGGGCCGGTCGCGCAGTTCAGGCCGATGACGTCGACGTCGAGAGGGTCGAGCGCGGCCAGCGCCGCGCCGATCTCGCTGCCGAGCAGCATCGTGTGGATCTGCGCCTCGATCGTCACCGACACGAGCATCGGCACGCGTCGGCCCTCGGCGGCCATCGCGTCGTGGCAGCCGGCGATCGCGGCCTTGGCCTGCAGGAGGTCGAAGACCGTCTCGACGATGAGGGCGTCCGAGCCGCCGGCGAGCAGGCCGCGCGCCTGGCGGGCGTAGCCGGCGACCATCGTCGGGGTGTCGATCCAGTCGGCCGGTGGGTCCTCGCCGGGGCGGTGCTTGCCCAGCGACAGCGTCGGCGACTTCGTGCCCGGGCCGATCGAGCCGAGCACCCAGGGGCCCTCGGCGCGGTCGACCTCGTCGCAGGCCCGCCGGGCGATCCGCGCGGCGGCCTCGCTCAGGGCCTCGGTGTCCGCGCCGAGGCCGTACTCGTCGAGCACCCACGGCGCGCCGCCGAAGGTGTCGGTCTCGACGGCGTCGACGCCGACGGCGAGGAACGAGCGGTGGACCTCGGCGACGACGTCGGGGCGCGTGCGCGCGAGGACCTCGTTGCAGCCGTCGAGCCCGCCGAAGTCGGCCGGGGCGAGCTCCGCGGCCTGCAGTGAGGTGCCCATGGCGCCGTCGACGATGACGACGCGGCGGTTGACGGCATCGAGGAACCCGCTCATGGGGCCATGGTAGGCACGCCGTGCCCGCGCACGCGCGCATGGCCCTTCCCAACGCCTCCGCCAGCGGTCATGCTGGTGGTGCCCCCCGAGGGAGGAGGCCGCCATGGTCACGGTGCCCGCCGAGGACCAGCTCTCCATCGTCCGCGACGACGTCATCTCCCTGGAGGACGACCCCGCCCAAAGGGCCGACGACCGCGCCGAGCACGTCGCCGAGTCGCTGCGCGACGCCTTCGTCGACGCCTTCAACGCCCGCGACGTCGACGGGGTGCTCGCGGTGACCGCGCCCGACGTCGAGTGCGCCGACGGTGCCGGGGACGGCGCAGCCGCGCTCGGCGCGTTCCTCGTCGAGGTCTGGGAGCGCCATCCCGGTGTCGTGCTCACCGCCGGCGAGCTCGACGGGCAGGCCTGCGCGGTGGCCTGGCTGCCCGACGAGGACGGCTGCTGGGCGCGCGCGGCGCTCGTCACCCTGTCCGTCGACGACGGCCTGCTCGACGTCGTCGCGCTGCCCGACGACGTCGACGGGCTCGACCGGGTGCTCGCCGACGAGCCGGTCGGCGACGAGCTCGAGGACTGGCTGGGCTGGGTGCCCTAGCGGCGGCGCGCCGTCGGGCGCAGGCCGCGCGGGACGAGGCCGACGGCTGGGCGGGCCAGCTCCATGTCGGGTCGCGGCCTGCTCGGCGGACCGGCTGCTCAGCCGCGGGCGGCGTCGTCGGAGGCGCGGTCGCGCAGCGCGGCGAGGTCGCGCTTGACGGTGCGCTGGCTCACGCCGAGGCGCCGGGCGAGCTCGGCGACGTTGGGGCGCGCGAGGCCCTCGGCGGTCGTGCGGCGCATGATCTCGGCGAGCTCGGCACGTCGCTGGGCCACGCCCTCGGGGGTGTGGGTGCGCCGGGTCGAGCGCTCCTCGGGCTGGGGCGCCGGTGGTGGCGGCGCGTCGAGGCGCAGCGTCTCGTCGGGATCGGCGATGCCCCACTCGCGCACCGTGCGCACGAGCAGGCGCGTCGAGGGGTCGCGGGTCAGCACCGCGGGCCGGCGCGCCGGCTCGACGACGAGGAGGAGGTCGCGCAGCAGCCGCCAGGCGTGCGCGACGTAGCGGCGGGCGTCGTCGGGGTAGCCGGACTCGGCGAGGACCATCCCGTGGATGTGGTGGAAGATCGCGACGTGGTCGTCCTCGGCGGTGCGCTCGAGGACGGTGAGCACGGCCTCCTCGGTCGCCGCGAGCGCTTCCTTCGCGCGGCCGAGGGTGGCCAGGCACAGGCCGCGCGTCGCGAGCGCCCGTGGGATGAGCTCGGGCTCGCCGCGTGCCTCCCACGCGGCGATGGCGCGGTCGGCGTCCTCGAGGCCGTCCGCGGCGTCGCCGGCGCCGTAGCGCACGTAGGCGCGCAGGGTCAGCAGCGCGCCGGTCTCCCAGACGTCCTGGGGCACCTCGCCGAGCAGGGCGAGGCCCTCGTGGGTCAGGGCCAGCGCCTCGGCGTGCCCGGCGTCGCCGGCGGCGGTCACCGCGTAGGCCCGCATGAGCCGCGCCCGCGCCCGCACGACGGGGTGGCCGACCTCCTCGGCCAGCGACATCGCGAGGTCGAGGGAGTCGAGGGCGGCGCCGACGTCGCCGAGCTTGATCTGCGTCGAGGACAGGTCGCAGAGCGCGATCGCCTCGTAGCGGTCGAGCGCGAGGTCCCGCCAGCGGGAGAGCTCGCGGACCTGGAGCTCGCGTGCCCGCTCGAGGTCGGCCTGGAGGTTGGCCAGCGTGCCGAGGCTGTGGTTGACGTGCGCGGCGAG
>JAWOAS010000197.1:0-11756 GCA_046498405.1 Egibacteraceae bacterium | reverse complement strand
CAGCCTCATGCGCACCGCGCCGGTGGCCCTGGCCTGCCTCGGCGACGACGCGGCGCTCGCCGCGCTCGCCCGCGCGGTCTCCGAGCTCACCCACGCCGACCCGCTGGCCGGCGACGCCTGCGTGCTGTGGTGCGTCGCGATCGACCGTGCGCTGCGCGAGGACCGCCTCGACGGGGCCTGGGACGGCCTCGACCTCCTCCGGGGCGACGCGCGCCGGCACTGGCGCGAGCGCCTCGCCGAGGCCGAGACACAGCCCCCGGAGGCCTTCGTCCCCAACGGCTTCGTCGTGGCCGCCCTACAGGCCGCCTACGCCGCGGTGCGCCAGACGCCGATCCCCGCCGACCGACCGAGCGCCCACCTCGAGGCTGCGCTGCGCCGCGCGGTGGGCATCGGCCACGACACCGACACCGTCGCGGCGATCGCCGGCGCGCTCCTCGGGGCGCGGTGGGGCTGGTCGGCGATCCCCCAGCGCTGGCTGCGCATCCTGCACGGCTGGCCGGACCTGCGCGCCGAGGACCTCCTCGACCTCGCCCTGCGCACCGCCAGCGGCGGTGACGACGACGCCGCGGGGCAGCCGGGCGCGGCGTTGCCGCGCGCCCACGACAGCATGAGCGACCCGACCCCGCCGCGCGTCGGCTCCGCGGCGGGCGACGACGGCCCGCCACCCGACACGGCCATCGACGACCCGCCACCCGACACGGCCATCGACGACCCGCCGGACCCGCCGGCCGAGGCGCTCGACTGGGACCGCGTCCTGGCCTGGCAGCCTGCCATCGCGCCCGAGCGACTCGCCGCGGTCGAGCGCCGCACCGGCGGTGCCCAGGACCCGTGGGGCGGCCGCGCGTGGTCGGGGCTGGCGCGCGACCTCCTCCGCGACCTCGACGACGTCGGGGTCGTCGCGCCGTTCGACTGGTCGGCCTGGCTGCAGCACCGCGGCGAGGCGCTCCTCGACGACGCGTCGGCGCTGTCCGACGCCTCGCTCGAGGACTGCCGCCGACTGCTGGCCGCGCTGGCCCGCTCGGACCGCTTCGTCGAGGGGGCCTGGGACGCCGCCCTCGAGCGCGGCACGGTCCAGGCGGTCCTCGGACGGGTCGCGGCCCTGCGCGGGGAGGCGACGTCGACCCACCGACGAGGAGCACCGGGCCGCGGGTGAGCGGTGCCGGGCCGCGGGTGAGGAGCACCGGGCCACCCCGCGGGCCCCGGCGCGCCGGGGGCTCAGCCGGCCTCGACCTCGTCGATGAGGTCGGCGACGGAGTCGACGATGCGGGACGGGCGGTAGGGGAAGGCGTCGACCTCCGAGCGCGACGTCGAGCCCGACAGGACGAGGACCGTCTCGAGGCCAGCCTCGATGCCGGCGACGATGTCGGTCTGCATGCGGTCGCCGACCATGACCGTCGTCTCGGAGTGCGCCCCGATGCGGTTGAGCGCGCTGCGGAACATCATCGGGTTGGGCTTGCCGACGAAGTAGGGGTCGACGCCGGTGGCGCGGGTGATGAGCGCAGCCACCGCTCCGGTGGCCGGCAGGGGCCCCTCGAGCGACGGCCCGGTCGTGTCGGGGTTCGTCGCGATGAAGCGGGCGCCCTTGGCGACGAGGCGGATCGCCTGGGTGATCGCCTCGAAGGAGTAGGTCCGGGTCTCCCCGAGGACGACGAAGTCCGGCTCGACGTCGGTGAGGGTGTAGCCGACCTCGTGCAGGGCCGTGGTCAGCCCGGCCTCGCCGATGGGGAACGCCGAGCCGCGCGGCTGCTGGGCGGCGAGGAAGTCGGCGGTGGCCAGCGCCGAGGTCCAGATGCGCTCGTCGGGCACGTCGATGCCGGTGCGCCGCAGGCGGGCCGAGAGGTCGCGCGGGGTGAAGATCGAGTTGTTCGTGAGCACGAGGTAGGGGCGCTCGCGGCGGGTGAGGGCCCCGAGGAAGTCGGCGGCTCCGGGCACCGGCGCCTCCTCGGAGACGAGCACCCCGTCCATGTCGGTGAGCCAGCACTCCGCGGGTCGACGCTCCGGCATCGGCATCCCGCCGGCGCCCACCGCCCCGCCGTCCACCTCAGTCCCCCGTCGTGTCGGGGCGGCGCCCCCAGACGACGTAGGCGATCTGGCCGAACGGCCGGACGAAGGAGGCGAGGGCCCAGGCGCGCTTCGAGCCGCGGACCCCCTCGGCGGGCCGGCGCCAGAGGTCCCAGAGCATGAGCGCCTGCAGGAGGCCCGTCACGACCCCCACGGTGACGACGACGCGGCGCTGCGTCGCTGAGAGGTCCTGCCAGCGCTTCGGTGTGGTGTCCATGGGACGGCACTCTGCCGGATGGCCGGGTCGCGCGCCACCGTCCCACGGGACCACGCGCGGTCACCGCCTGCCGCCGCAGGGCCCACCTACGCGGGGCGGCGCCGCCGCCGACCGGGGCGGCGTCGTCTCGGCACGCGCGCTGACTCGCTACGGTCGGAGTCGAGCACGACGACGGTGGAGCCCCGATGCCCGACGACCCCCTGCGCGACGAAGCCTTCGCCCACCTGCCGACGGTGGTCGCCGAGGCCCTGCGCCGCCTCGCCGAGCAGGACCGCGACGCGGCGTCCTACGCCGTGGAGGCCTGGTCGGACCTCGCCGCCGACGGCGGGCCCGAGGCGGTCGGCCAGCGCCACCTCCAGGAGTTCCTCTGGTACCGCCTGCCGCGGGCCTTCCTCGCCGACGACGAGGAGCACGTCGCGATCGCCGAGGCCCTCGGGCGCCTCCTCGAGGAGCTCGACCTGCCCCGCCTCGCGGCGATCTGCCGCAGCGAGGAGACCCGCGACATCCTGCAGGCGTGGCATCGCGAGGCGCGCGAGGGCTTCGCGGCCTTCGAGGCCGCCGCCGACCGCTCCGGGGTCGAGCCTCCCGACACCGACGACCTCGCGTGGGGCTCGATGATGACCCTCGAGGAGGCCCAGGCCCGCGACCACGTCGGGCAGCGCCTCGAGGAGGCGATCGTCGAGGAGCGGCTGCGGCCGGGCCGCTCGGGCTGGCGGCGCAAGCAGCGCGCGCTGACCGAGACCGCCCTCGATGAGTCCCTGCCGGGGCACCCCACCGGGGAGACGTGGCGCCAGGCCCTCACCACCGCCCGGGTGCAGGCCTGGATCGACCGCTCCGGTGCGGCCAGCGCGAGCCGACGCCGGCTCATCGACCCGCTCGAGCCGCAGCTGCTGCACCCCGTCGAGGTCCCCAACGGCGCCGCAGAGGTCACCGAGCCGCTGCGCTGGCTGCTCGCCCGCGCGCGCGACGAGGGCCTGCCGCTGACCGAGCGCGGCAACCTCGGCCGCGCCCTGGTCCAGGAGGCGCAGCGGCGCTTCGGCTTCGAGGACTGGTGGTTCAAGGACCGCCTGCCGTCCAGCGAGCTCGACGTCATGACCCTCATGCGCTGGCACGAGCTCCTGCGGGCCCAGCGCTGGGTGCGCCGCCGCGGCCGCACCCTGCACGCGACGAAGACGGGCGAGGCCCTCGCCGACGACGTCGAGGCCGCCTGGCGCGCGCTCGCCGCCGCCCTCGCCGCCGACGACGGCTTCGTCGGCTTCATCGAGGAGGCGGCGTTCCTCGTGCTGGCCAGCGAGCCGCGTCGGGGCGCGAAGGCGTTCATGGAGGAGCTCGTCGCCCTCGCCGCCGAGGCGGGCTGGCGCGACCGCGACCACGGCGGGCCGCCCGACGTCGACGCGGTGAGCCGGACCGCATGGCCGCTGCTCGGCCGCCTCGAGGACTTCGGCCTCCTCGAGCCGCACCGTGCCGGGCCCGTGGAGCGGCTGCTCGTCCTGACCCCGCCGGGGCAGGCCACCGCCGTCGAGGCGCTGCGCGCCCGTGCGGTGGCCGCCACCGACGACCCGCGCTGAGCGCCGGACCGGACCGCTGGCAAGCTCGCGCGGTCCCTCGCTCGTCGCCGCGACGGCGAGGCCACGACGATCGGCCCCGATGGCCACGCCGGCCCCGCCGCGCCCGCTGGCCGGCCGCGGGGGTGGGCACGGGCGCGCTGGCCTGCCCTGTGCCCAGCGGCGGGCCAGCGCGCGGCCGGCGCGAGCGCGACGAGCCGCACGCGGGGTCGGCGGTGGCTAGCCCGACCACCGCTCGACGGTGCGCCAGCCCGCCCCGGCGTCGAGCGGATGGCGCTGGCGGTCGGGATGCCGTCGCAGGAACCGACCGAGCGGACCGGCCTCGGCGGGGCCGAGCGGGCCACCGACCGCCGGCGGCGCGTCGCCGCTGAGATCGATCACCCCGGCCACGGCGAAGGCGGCGTGGGAGGCGCGCAGCTCGGCGTACCACTGCGCGTGGCGGACCGCGGTGTCGGGCGGCAGGTTGAAGATGCTGTACGCATCGAGCGAGACCCCGGCGGGCCGCGCGTCGGGCACCGCCACGAGGATCGAGGGCTCGGGCAAGCCCATGGCCTGCGCGGCGACGCGGCCGGCGAACCACGCCGCCGGCTCGCAGAGGTCCTGCTCGAGGATCCGCGCGCCAGGGAGCCCGCTGTCGCCCTCGGCCACCGGGTCGGCCTGCAGCAGCGCGAGGGCCACCGGCGGCTGCTCGTCGGCGCGCAGCCGCTCGGCGAGGGCCTCGACGCCCTCGCGCGCCCATCGCGCGGGGTCGCGCTCGCGCAGGGTCGTGAGCCGCTCGACGCGCTCGATGAGCGGCGCGCGCTCGAGGATGAAGGCCGCCACGTCGCGCAGGATGTCGGGGTGGTCGCGGTCGTCGATGCCGTCCATGGGGTCCTCCTCGGTCAGCCGAGCCCGGCGGGATCGGTCGCGTCGAGCATCCGCGGGGGGTGCGACACGACCGGGCCGCGGGCAGCGCCTTCGGGGCCGTGGCCTGTGGACGACGGGGCGCGCGGCGGCGAGCGACCGCGACGGTGGCCGACCGGCGCAGGATCAGGCGAGGCCTTCGCGCACCGCCCAGGCGCCGAGGCAGATCGCCTCGGCCGCGTCGTGGCGCAGGCTGTGGGGACGCGACAGCCCGCCGGCGGCGATGACCTGCCGGGCGTGGCGCCCGGCGGCGGCCTTGGCCCGCACCGCGTCGCGGCGCTCGGTGGGGGTGAGCAGGCCCTCGCGCCACACCTCGGCGGTCGTGATGCGGACCGCGACGTCGACGCGGCCCGCCGCGCGCTGCCACGCCTCGGCGTAGCTGCCGCCCTCGAGCACGAGCAGGGCCGGCAGCCCCCACTCGCGCAGCACCCGCAGCGCGCCGCGGCGCAGCGCCGCCGCCGACCCGAAGTGCTGGGAGCGGTAGGCCACGAGGCGCCCGTCGGGCCCGAAGCGCGCGATGCCGGTGCGTAGCCCGAGGTCGATGGCGAGCAGGCCCGAGCCCTCGGCGTGCCCGGCGCTGGCCATGACCTCCTCCGTCGACGGGGCGTCGGCTCGGCGGCCCGGCCCCGCGCTCGCGCAGGCTACCCGGGCGCACGCAGCGACGGTCGCGGCCCGGCCCGCCCGCACGGAGGCGCGCACGCGGCGCCAGGGCTGCGAGCATGGGGGGCGATGAGCCCTCCCACCGACCTCGCGCCGTCCCCCCTCGTCGACCTGCTGCCCGAGGGGGACGACCCCGACCTCCTCCTCGACGCCTTCGTCTCCTGGGTCGAGGGGCAGGGCCTCACGCTCTACCCCGCCCAGGAGGAGGCGCTCCTCGAGCTCGTCTCGGGGTCCAACGTCATCCTCTCGACGCCGACGGGCTCGGGCAAGAGCCTCGTGGCCACCGGGGCGCACTTCGCCGCGCTGGCCCGCGGGCAGCGGACGTTCTACACCGCGCCGATCAAGGCGCTGGTCTCCGAGAAGTTCTTCGCCCTCACCGAGGTCTTCGGCGCGAGCAACGTCGGGCTCATGACCGGCGACGCCGCCGTCAACGCCTCCGCGCCGATCATCTGCTGCACCGCCGAGATCCTCGCGAACATCGCGCTGCGCGAGGGGCCCGACGCCGACGTCGGGCAGGTCGTCATGGACGAGTTCCACTTCTACGCCGAGCCGGAGCGTGGCTGGGCCTGGCAGGTGCCGCTCCTCGAGCTCGAGGACGCGCAGTTCCTCCTCATGTCGGCCACCCTCGGCGACGTCGACCGCTTCGTCGACGACCTCGAGCGGCGCACCGGGCGCGAGACGAGCGTCGTCGCCTCTGCCGAGCGGCCCGTCCCCCTCGAGCACCGCTACGTCACCACCCCCGTCCACGAGACGATCGAGGGCCTGCTCGCCGAGGGCAAGGCGCCGATCTACGTCGTGCACTTCACCCAGGCCTCGGCGCTCGAGCGCGCCCAGGCCCTCATGAGCGTCAACGTCTGCACCCGCGAGGAGAAGGACGAGATCGCCGAGCTCATCGGCGGCTTCCGCTTCACCGCCGGCTTCGGCAGGACGCTCTCGCGGCTCGTGCGCCACGGCATCGGCGTCCACCACGCCGGCCTGCTGCCGAAGTACCGCCGCCTCGTCGAGCGCCTGAGCCAGGCCGGCCTGCTCAAGGTCATCTGCGGCACCGACACTCTCGGGGTCGGGATCAACGTGCCGATCCGCACCGTGCTCTTCACCGGGCTGGCGAAGTTCGACGGCTCCCGCACCCGCCTGCTCAAGGCCCGGGAGTTCCACCAGATCGCCGGACGGGCGGGGCGCGCCGGCTACGACCGCGCCGGCACCGTCGTGGCCCAGGCCCCCGAGCACGTCGTCGAGAACGAGCGCAAGCTCGCCAAGGCCGGCGCGGACCCCAAGAAGCGGCGCAAGGTCCAGCGCAAGAAGCCGCAGGAGGGGGCGGTCAGCTGGGGGCAGGCGACCTTCGACAAGCTCGTCGCCGCCGAGCCGGAGCCGCTGACCTCGAGCTTCACCGTCACCCACGCGATGCTCCTGCAGGTCATCGAGCGGCCAGGCGACGCCTTCGAGGCGATGCGCTACCTGCTCACCGACAACCACGAGGACCGCCCGTCCCAGCGCCGACACATCCGCAAGGCGATCTCGCTGTACCGCGAGCTGCTGACCGCCGGGGTCGTCGAGCGCCTCGCCGAGCCCGACGAGCACGGGCGCACGGTGCGGCTGACCTTCGACCTCGACGAGCACTTCGCGCTCAACCAGCCACTGTCGACGTTCGCGCTGTCGGTCCTCGAGCTGCTCGACCCCGCCGAGGCCTCCTACCCCCTCGACGTCGTGTCGGTCATCGAGGCGACGCTCGACGACCCCCGTCAGATCCTCATGGCGCAGCAGTACCGGGCCCGGGGCGAGGCGGTCGCGCGGATGAAGGCCGACGGGATCGACTACGAGGAGCGCATGGAGCTCCTCGAGGACGTCACCTACCCCAAGCCGCTCGACGACCTCCTCTGGGGCGCCTTCGAGCTCTACCGCCAGGGCCACCCGTGGGTCTCGCCCGCGGCGCTGTCGCCGAAGTCGGTCGCCCGCGACATGGCCGAGCGCGCGATGACCTTTCCGGAGTACATCGGCGCCTACGACCTCGCCCGCTCCGAGGGCCTCGTCCTGCGCTACCTCGCCGACGCCTACAAGGCCCTGCGCCAGACCGTGCCCGAGGAGGCCAAGACCGAGGAGCTCGCCGACCTCGAGGCCTGGCTGGGCGAGACGGTGCGCCAGACCGACCAGAGCCTGCTCGAGGAGTGGGAGGCGCTGCTCGACGCCGACGCGCGCCCTGCCGAGGCGCCCGCCGAGGTCGACGAGGGCCCGCCGCCGGTCACGGCCAACCGCCGCGCCTTCCGCGTCCTCGTGCGCAACGCCCTGTTCCGCCGCGTCGAGCTCGCCGCGCGCCGGCGCTGGACCGAGCTCGGCGAGCTCGACGGCGAGGACGGCTGGACCGCGCAGGCCTGGGAGGACGCCCTGGCCCCCTACTTCGCCGCCCACGACGAGATCGGCACCGGCGCCGACGCCCGCGGGCCGCAACGGCTCGTCATCGACGAGGGCGAGGAGCGCTGGCAGGTGCGCCAGATCCTCGACGACCCCGCCGGCGACCACGACTGGGCGATCACCGCCGAGGTCGACCTCGCCGCCTCCGACGCGGCCGGCGCCGCGGCGCTGCGCATCCTCGAGGTCGGCGATGGCTGAGCCGCGCTTCGCCGTGGCCTCCTCGCGGGCCACCGACCCGGAGGCGGCGGTCGAGGAGGTCGCCGGGGCGCTGCGCGCGGGCCTCGGCGAGGCATCGCCCACCCTGCTGCTCGCCTTCCTCAGCCCCGTCCACGCTCAGGCGGCCGAGCTCGTCAGTGAGCGGCTGCGGGCCACGCTCGCGCCCGCCCACCTCCTCGGCGCCACCGCGAGCGGCGTCGTGGCCGGCGGGCGGGAGCTCGAGGGCGACCCGGCGCTGTCGGTGTGGGCCGCGAGCCTGCCCGGCGCCGAGGTCCGGACGCTGCGCTACCAGCCACCGAGCGAGTCGGGCCTGGCCGACCCCGCGACGCTCGCCGCCGCGGGGCTGTGGCCGACGCCGCCGGCCTCGGCCGACGCGATGGTCGTCCTCGCCGATCCGTTCACCACACCGGCCGCCCCGCTGCTCGAGTGGCTCGACGAGCGCCGGCCCGCCACCGTCGTGACCGGGGCGCTGGCCAGCGGCGCGGGCGAGCCCGGCGGCAACCGGCTGCTCATCGACGGTGCCGTGGAGGACACCGGCGCGGTCGCGGTCGCCCTCAGCGGGGTGCGCGTGCGCACGCTGCTCAGCCAGGGATGCCGCCCCGTGGGCCAGGGCTTCACCGTGACCCGGTCGCGGATGACGCTGCTCGAGGACCTCGGCGGGTCCCCGGCGCTGACGCGCCTGCGCGAGGTCTACGCCGAGGCCACGCCCGAGGACCGCGAGCGCCTCGGCGCCGGGGTGCACCTCGGCGTCGTCATCGACGAGTACCGCGAGGACTTCGGCCGTGGCGACTTCCTCATCCGCTCGGTCCTCGGCTCGCCGGAGGGCAGCACGGCGATCCTCGTCGACGAGCACGTCGAGGTCGGCCAGACGGTGCAGTTCCACGTGCGTGACGCCGACAGCGCCGACGAGGACCTGCGGTCGCTGCTCGCCGACGCCGCGAGCGAGGGGCTGCCGCGCGCGGCGCTGCTCTTCACGTGCACCGGGCGCGGCACCGGGCTCTTCGACCTGCCCGACCACGACGCGGGGCTCGCGACCGAGGCCCTCGGCACGCCGGCCCTCGGGGGCATGCTCGCTGGAGGCGAGATCGGCCCGGTCGGGGCGCGCACGTTCCTCCACGGGTTCACCGCGAGCATGCTGCTCATCGACGGGCTGCGCGACGACGACGCCTGGGGCGTGGCCTCGACGTGACCGAGCGGGCGGCCAGCGTCGCGGGCGACGCCGGCGGGGCGGCCGCGCTCCCGCCGAACGGCCCGGGCCAGCCCTCGCCGGGCGACCGCGGTCAAGAGGGTCGTTCGTCCTTCCCGCAGCCTCGGGGGCGCGGCAGAGTTGCCGACAGGGGCCCGACGAGCAGCGGCCCCGAGGAGGAGGCCAGCATGACCGAGGAGACGTCACCACCGGCTACCCGCGTGCTCGTGGAGAACAGCGACCGTCGCGCCGGCGAGGCGCAAGTGGCCGCCCTCTCCCACGCGGGGTTCGACGTGACGTACTGCGCCGGTCCCGCCTCCTTGCCAGGAGGCATGTGCCCGGCCGTCGACGGCACCGGCTGCTCGCTGCTCGATGACGCCGACATCGTCGTCCACGACCTTGAGATCAGCGAGTCCTCCAATCGCGAGGTGCTCCGCCGGTTGCGTCATTCCTATCCCGACGTCGCCATCGTCGTCGAGGCGCCGGAGGACGTGGCCACCGCGTACGCCCAGGACCTCTCCGGCTGCCACGTCTTCACGCCCTACGACATGGACCGCCTCGTCGAGGTCGTCCGCGACGTCGCGGACAACGCTGCGACCTCGCCCTAGGCTCGCCCGCGCAACCGTCGACCGACGCCGCCGGGCGGCCTCAGGTCATCGCGCCGCTGGGCTGCGTCAAGTCGGCGCGGCGCCGTCCCGCCTCAGGTCGTCCCGCCGCCGTGCTGCCTCAGGTCGTCGCGCCGCCGAGCTCCTCGAGGCGGTGCGCGAGGAGCCCCTCGAGGAAGGCCGCGACGGCATCGTCGGCGTGGTGCCCGATGATGCGGTCGGACACCGCCTGCACCGAGGGTCGGGCGTTCGCCACCGCGACGGGCAGCCCCACCATCTCCAGCCACTCAGCGTCGGTGTCGCTATCGCCCGCACCGGCGCATGCCTCAGGCGGGATCCCGAGGCGATCGAGCACAAGGCGCAGCGCGCCGGCCTTGCCGTCACCTTCGATCGCGGTCTCGAGGAACGTGTCCATCGAGCGCACGAGCTCGGGGAGCTCGTCGCGCAGCTCCTCTGCCGCCACGTCGAGCCGCTCGGGCTCGGCGGCGATGATGATCTTCACGACCGGGCGCTCGGCAACCGGCCCGAGCGCCCCGAGGCGCACCCGCTCGTCGTTGAGCTCCTCGAGCAGCTCGACGGAGGGAGTACGCTCCTCGGCGTACATCGCCTCCGGGGTCCACAGCACGGCGCTGAGGCCCCTGGCTGCCGCCACCTCGAGGGTGCGTGCGACGACCTCGGGGTCGAGCGCCTGCTCGCGAAGGCGCTCCCCCGTCACGGGATCCTCGATGACAGCGCCCGTGCACGCGATGAACGGGGTCTGCAGACCTGCCTGGGAGACCACCTTCCGCGTCGCGCCGACGGTGCGCCCGGTCACGATGACGACCCTGATGCCAGCGCGCTCGAGCGCGGACAGCACGGCGACGGCCCGAGGGCTCACCTTGTGGTCGGCACCGGCGAGGGTGCCGTCCACGTCAAGTGCGACGGCCTGCACCGAAAGGGCCTCTCCCTGAGCGCTCATCGTCGTCCGCCTCCAAGGGTGCTCACGTGCAGTGGATCCTCGCACATCCCTGCCACCGGTCGGCTCGGTCAGCGTAGTACCAGTAATGACCGGCCTAGGCACTGGCCCTGCGACGGCGCCGGGTAGGCCACAGCTGCCGGCCGCGCGGAGTTCGGGTCGGTGGGGCCCATGCCGTGGCAAGTGCGCGTGTGAAGGTCGCGCCCGGCGGCTGCAGCCCGTGACTTGCGCGGTGGAGGCGGCCCGTCACCCGGCGTGGCCCACGCCGCCGAGCCAGCCGACGCCGCCGGGCGTCACCCCGCCCGCCAAAAAAAGGATCCACACAATCATGCGAAAACCCTTGACACGAGACCAAGGCCGCGGCATACTTCGAACATGCATTCGACAACGCGGCCGCGGCGCCACCCCAGCCCCCACGGCTGCCAGCGCCACCTGCGCGCCGCCGCGGCCGGCCTCGGGGTCGGGGTCGGGGTGCTCGCCGCCGAGGAGCCCGCCGGCTACACCGCCGCCGCCGGCCTCGGGGTCGGGGTCGGGGTGCTCGCCGCCGAGGAGCCGGCCGGCTACACCGCGGCGGAGGAGCCCGCCGGTTCCACCGCTGATGGCGCGGGTGCGGCTGCCGAGGCGGGGGTCGGGGGTGCGTTGTCGCTGGCCGGGCTGCTCGACACGATCGGTGAGGCGCTCGGGCAACTGGCCGGGCTGCCGCTGGGCGGCGCGGTCGGCGACACCGAGCTGCTCGACGCCCACACCGCCCTGACGGGGCTGCTGGCCAGGGTGCACCGTGAGCGGCTGCGGGCCCTGGGCGAGATCGACGAGCGCGGCGCCTACCGGCTGGCCGGGGTCCGCTCAGCGGCCTCCCTGCTCGAGCGCTGCCACCAGCACACCCCCTACGAGGCGCTGGGGTATGTCCGCACCGCCAACGAGCTGGCCGACCTGCCCGACACCGACGCCGCCCTGGCGCGCGGGGAGCTCAACTACGAACAAG
>JAWOAS010000121.1:0-5080 GCA_046498405.1 Egibacteraceae bacterium | reverse complement strand
GTCGTCGCCGACAACGACGGCGGCGGGATCTTCAGCCACCTGCCGCAGGCGGCCTACCCCTCGGTCTTCGAGCGCGTCTTCGGCACGCCCCACGGCGTCGACCTCGCTGCGCTCGCCGGCGCCCACGGCCTGGCCTGCGAGCGGGTGAGCGATCCCGCCACCCTCGGCGAGGTCGAGGCCGTGGGGCGTGCCGAAGACGCGCTCGAACACCGAGGGGTAGGCCGCCTGCGGCAGGTGGCTGAAGATCCCGCCGCCGTCGTTGTCGGCGACGACGATCGTGGCTTCGAGCGGGCCGTCGGCGCGCAGCAGCAGCGCGCCGGCGTCGTGGAGCAGCGAGAGGTCCCCCGCCAGCGCCACCGTCGGCCCGTCGTGGCCGAGCGCGACGCCGAGGGTCGTGCCGACGAAGCCGTCGATGCCGCTGGCCCCCCGGTTGGCGTGGACGACGAGCCCCTCGCGCCTGGCCATCGTCGCGTCGAGGTCGCGCACCGGCATCGAGGAGGCGACGACGAGCGCACCGCCGTCGGGCACCGCCGCGGCGACGTCGCGGGCGGTGCGCGGCTCGCTCATGCCCGCCTCGGCATCGAGGGCGGCGTCGAGAGCGACCCGGGCGCGCGCCTCGGCCTCGGCCCAGGACCGCTGCCATGCGTTCGGCCCGCGCGCGCCCAGCGCCGCGGCCAGCGCCCGCGCGGTCGCGTCGACGTCACCGACGAGCAGGGTCGCGAGGCCGTGCGAGGGGTCGAGCCAGCGGCCGTCGGCGTCGAGGAGCACCTCGGTCGCGCCGGCGAGCAGGCCCGCCAGCGGCCGGCTCACGCCGCTGCGGCCGAGGCGCAGGACGACCTCGGGGCGGTGGGCCTCGGCGAAGGCCGGCGTGGCGGCCAGCCAGTGCGCCGTGGTGACGGTCTCGGGGCAGGCCCGCGCGGCGGAGAGCGGCTCGGCCAGCAGCGGCCAGCCGCAGGCCCGCGCCAGCAGGCCCGCCGCGGCGAGGTCGACGGCAGCGTCGCCGGCCAGGACGACCCCGGCCTCGGTCGCGGCGAGGAGCGCGGCGACCTCGGCGACGGCCTCGGCGGGCGCGGGGCGCGGCGCGGCGGCCACCCGCGTCCACGGCGCGCCGTCGGGCCGGCCGGCGAGGTCGGCGGTGAACGGCGCGGCGGCGCTGCGCCCGTCGTCGCTGGCGGGCACCGTCGGCTCGCGGAACGGGAGGTTGAGCTGGACCGGACCGGGGCGGCCCGACAGCCCGCCGGCCTCGGCCAGGGCACGGGCGGTCATCGCCCGCCAGGCGGCGACCGCGCCGGGGCGGTCCTCGGGTGGGCCGGGGTCGTGGAACCAGCGGGTGCGCCGCCCGAAGAGGTGGGTCTGGTCGATCGTCTGGTTCGCGCCGACCTCGCGCAGCTCCGGCGGGCGGTCGGCGGTCAGGGCGAGCCACGGCACACCGGCCGCGTCGGCCTCGACCGCGGCGGGCAGGAGGTTGGCCGCCGCGGTGCCGGAGGTCACGAGGACCGGCGCCGGGCGCCCGCTCGCGCGGGCGAGGCCGAGGGCGACGAAGCCGGCCGAGCGCTCGTCGATGCTCGTGTGCAGCCGCAGGCCGCCGGCCTCGGCGAGGGCGAAGGCCAGCGCCGCCGAGCGCGAGCCCGGCGCGAGCACGGCGTCGGTGACCCCGCCACGGACGAGCTCGTCGACGAGCACCCGAGCGAAGGCCGTCGAGGGGTTGGGCGCGGTCGGTGCGCTCACCGGTCCTCCTCGCCGATCGGGCCGGCGGCGGCCTCGGCGGCCTCGAAGCGGTCGAGCAGCGCCGCGGCCTCCTCAGGCGGTGGGGCCACGGCGCGCAGGAGGTCGGGCTCGGGGCTGGTCTCGGGCACGGCGAGCCACCCGTCGCGGGGAGCCAGCGGGGTGCTCGTGACGTCGCCGTCGAGCAGGGCGAGCGTCGCGAGGCCGCAGGCGTGGTCGAGCCGCGGCAGGGCGCCGGCCAGCGCCGCGCCGGCGGCCAGGCCCACCGAGGTCTCCACGGCGCTCGAGACGACGAAGGCGAGGTCGGCCTGCGCCGCGGCGGCCTCGGCCACGGCCAGGGCGCGGCGCACCCCGCCGAGCGGCTGGACCTTGAGGACGACGACGTCGGCGGCGTCGAGCCCGGCGACGTGGAGGGGGTCCTCGGCGGTGCGCACCGACTCGTCGGCAGCCAGCGGCACGTCGACGCGGGCGCGGACCCGCGCGAGGTCGGCCAGCGAGGCCACGGGCTGCTCGACGTACTCGAGGTCGAAGCGTTCGAGCGCGCGGATCGCCGTGACGGCCTCGTCGACGTCCCAGGCGGCGTTGGCGTCGACGCGCAGCCGCCCCTGCGGCCCGAGGGCGTCGCGCACCGCCTCGCAGCGGGCGAGGTCGTCGTCGAGGGACTGCCCGACCTCGGCGACCTTGACCTTCGCGGTGGCACAGCCCGAGGCGGCCACGATCGCGTGGGCGGCCTCGGGGTCGACGGCGGGCACGGTGGCGTTGACGGCGACGACCTCCCGGCGTGGGGCCGGCCAGCCCTCCTCGGCGGCCTCCCGCGCGCAGGCGAGCCACGTCGCGGCGACCTCGGGGCCGTAGTCGGGGAAGGGCGAGAACTCCCCCCAGCCGGCGGGCCCGGCCAGCAGCACGCCGCTGCGGTGGCGCACCCCCCGGAACGTCGTGCGCAGCGGCAGCGTGAAGGGCGCCCTCACGACGCGACCACCCCGCCGGGGCCGAGCGCGGGCGCGAGCACGAGCCCGGCGGTGGTGAGCAGCCCGACGGCGAGCTGGAGCCGGCCGGTGGCCCGCAGCGCGGCGACGAGCGCGAGGCCGGCGTCGCCGGCGAGCACCCTGCGGATCGGCGTGACCGCCAGCGGGGCGGCGGCCAGGCCCGCCAGCGCCCCGAGCCCGCCCCCCGCCAGGGTCACGAGCGGCAGCAGCGCGAGCGCGCCGGCGACCATCGCGGCGTAGAGGCGGCGGGCCCGGGTCTCGCCGAGGCGCACCGCGAGCGTGGCCTTGCCGACGGCGGTGTCGGTCGGCAGGTCGCGGAGGTTGTTGACCATGAGCAGCGCCGCGGCCAGCAGCCCCATCGCCGAGGCCGCCGGCCACGCGGCCAGCGGCACCACGCCGTCCTGGACGTAGGCCGAGCCAGCAGTGGCGGCGAGCCCGAAGGTGAGGAAGACGAAGACCTCCCCGAGGCCGACCGAGGCGTAGGGCCGGGGGCCGCCGGAGTAGCCGAGCGCGGCGGCGAGGAGCACGAGCCCGAGGGCGACGAGCTCCCAGCCCACGGCCACGGCGAGGGCGAGGCCGCTGGCCAGCGCGACGGTGAAGGCCGCGAGCATCGCGGTGCGCATCGCCGCCGGGGCGACGAGGCCGGAGGCCACCGCCCGGCGCGGCCCGACGCGGTCGGGGGTGTCGATGCCGCCGACGCCGTCGAAGTAGTCGTTGGCGTAGTTGACCCCAACCTGGAAGGCGAGGGCGACGAGCAGCGCGGCGACGAAGCGCCAGGCCGCAAAGCCCTCGGCCAGCGCGGTGCCGACGAGGACGGGCGCGACCGCGGCGGGCAGGGTCGGGGGGCGGGCGGCGTCGAGCCAGACCCGCGGGCTCACCGCCGCGCGCTCGACGGGCGCGGGCACGGGCCCACCTCGGCGTCGGCGGCGGTCTCGGGCACGGCGGCGGGCTCCTCGGTGGGGGTAGCGTGGCGCGTCGTGGCCAGGATAGATGCCGACCCCGCCGAGGCCGCGCGGCTGCGCGCCGTGGCGCTGCCGCCGGGCCAGGCGCTGGACGAGGCGCTCGGGCAGGCGTGGGAGGCCGGCGACGCGCTCGCCCCGCTCGACCCCGACCTCGGCGAGGCGGCCACCGCGCGTCTGCTCGCGCGGCTGCGCCCAGCGACGTTCCGCGACCGCGGCGGCACCCGGGCGCTGCCCGACCCCCGCGCGCTGCCGGCGGGCACCGGGCTCGTCGTCGTGACCTCCGGGGCCACCGGGCGGCCCAAGGCCGTCGTGCTCGCCCGCGCCGCGCTCGACGCCGCGGTGCGCGCGAGCCTGGCCCGGCTCGGGGCCCGACCCGACGACCGCTGGCTGTGCTGCCTGCCCACCCATCACGTCGCCGGGCTCGCGGTGCTGCTGCGGGCCCGCGCGCTGGGCACCGCCCCGGTCGTCCACCCCCGCTTCGATCCCGCCGCGGTGGCCGCCGAGACCGACGTCACCCACGTCGCGCTCGTGCCGACCCAGCTGCGGCGGCTGCTCGAGGCCGGCGTCGACCTCGCCCGCTTCCGGGCCGTCCTGCTCGGCGGCGCGGCGCCGGGTCGCGGGCTCGTCGCCGCGGCCCGCGCGGCCGGCGCCCGCCTCGTCGAGAGCTACGGCATGACCGAGACCTGCGGCGGCTGCGTCTACGACGGCCGACCGCTCGACGGCGTCGACGTCGCGATCGGCGCCGACGGGCGCATCCGCCTGCGCGGGCCGGTGCTCTTCGAGGGCTACCTCGACGAGCCGGAGGCCACCGCGGCGGCCTGCGAGGACGGCTGGCTCGTCACCGGCGACCTCGGGCGCCTCGCCGAGGGCCGGCTCGAGGTCGCCGGCCGCGCCGACGACGTCATCGTCACCGGCGGGGAGAACGTCGCCGCCGCGGCGGTCGCCGAGGCCCTCGCCGAGCATCCGGCGGTGGCCGAGGCCTTCGTCGCCGGACGGCCCGACCCCGAGTGGGGCGAGGCGGTCGTGGCCTGGCTCGTGCCCGCCAGGTCGGCGCCGGCGGCCGACGGGCAGCGCGCAGCGCCCGCGGAGCAGGGCCCGGACGAGGCCGTCCCCGCGCCAGGCCCGGACGAGGCCGTCCCCGTCGCGGCCGGACTCGCCGCCGCCCTGCGCGCCGCGGTCGCCGCGCGTCTCGGCCGTGCCGCCGCGCCGAAGGCCTTGGCGTGGGTCGACCGCCTGCCGCGCGGCGGCCTCGGCAAGGTCGCGCGCGACGCGCTGCCGCCGATGCGCGATGATGGGGGCGAGCGCACCGGCGGGGCGCCGTCCGCGGAGGTCCCACCGCGGGCGGCCGGCCCTGGGACCGACGCAGGAGGACGTGATGAGTGACCGCGAGGACCGGCGGCTGCCAGG
>JAWOAS010000030.1:0-14003 GCA_046498405.1 Egibacteraceae bacterium | reverse complement strand
CAGCGAGGGCGCAGCCAGCCGCCACTCGCACGCGCCGCCCCCACGGCCCGCCGCCGAGTGGCGGACCCCCGCAGCGAGGGCGCAGCCAGCCGCCACTCGCACGCGCCGCCCCCACGACCCGCCGCCGAGTGGCGGATCCCCGCAGCGAGGGCGCAGCCAACCGCCACTCGCTGTGACCGGCCGGCACCGGGCAGGCTCAGCCGAAGACGCCGGCGCCAGCGAGTGGCGGCTGGCTGCGCCCTCGCTGCGGGGATCCGCCACTCGGCGGCGGGCCGTGGGGGCGGCGCGTGCGAGTGGCGGCTGGCTGCGCCCTCGCTGCGGGGATCCGCCACTCGGCGGCGGGCGGCGGCGAGGGGTCTAGCTGCGCAGCAGGCGCTCGATGGCCTCGGTGGCCTCGGTGACGAGCGCGTCGACCTCGCCGGGGTCCTCGGCCTCGGCGGCCGCCCCGCGCACGCAGTGGCGGATGTGCTCGTCGAGCAGGCCCATGCCGACGCCGCGCAGCGCCTTCGTCACCGCCGAGACCTGGGTGAGCACATCGATGCAGTAGACGTCCTCGTCGATCATGCGCTGCAGGCCCCGCACCTGGCCCTCGATGCGGCGCAGCCGGGTGAGGTACTCGTCCTTCGACATCGTGTAGCCGCGCATCGTCACGTCACTCCCCTGCCCGGTCGGCGTTGACACCGCGCAGGATATACCCCACCCTGGTATCGTGTCGACACGACGGCGTACCAGCGACCTACGCTCGACCGCACGCGCCGTGGCGCCGCGACCGTCCACGGCCAGGGAGGGTTCCCATGTCCAGTACCGATGAGGCGTCCCGCAACCTCGACGTCCCCGTCGAGGGGATGACCTGCGGCTCCTGCGCCGCCCGGGTGCAGCGCATCCTCGAGCGGCAGGAGGGCGTGGCCCACGCCGACGTGAACTACGCCACCGGTCTCGCCCGCATCGAGCTCGGCGAGTCCGCCGACCTCGAGGGCCTCGCCGGCGCGGTCGACAAGATCGGCTACACCCTCGCGCTGCCCTCCGAGGAGGACGCGTCCTCGTCGCTGGCCGGCGCGGGAGGCTCGGGCACGACCTCGCCGCCCGACATCGAGGCGGCCCACGCCGCGGCGTGGCGGCGACGCACGCTCGTCGGCCTGCCGCTGACCGTCATCGTCATCATCATCTCGATGGGCTTCATGGAGGCGCTGGCCACGAGCGCCCCGCTGCGCTGGACGGTCTTCGCCCTCACCGTGCCGGTGCAGTTCTGGGTGGGCTGGCCCTTCCTCGCCGAGGCGGTCAAGCGCGCCCGGCACGCGACGACGAACATGGACACGCTCATCGCCATCGGTACGCTGACGGCGTTCACCTTCTCGACCGTCGAGCTGCTGCGGGGCGGAGCCGAGCTCTACTTCGAGGTCGCCGCCGGCATCATCGCCTTCCTCTCCCTGGGGCGCTGGCTCGAGGCGCGCGCGAAGTCGCGTGCCGGCTCGGCGCTGCGGGCGCTGGCCGAGCTCGGCGCGAAGGAGGCGCGGGTCCTGCGCGAGGGCGAGGAGGTCCTCGTGCCCGTCGAGGAGCTCGCCATCGGCGACCTCATGCGGGTGCGTCCCGGGGAGAAGATCCCTACCGACGGCGAGGTCGTCGACGGCGCGAGCGCGGTCGACGAGTCGATGCTCACCGGCGAGTCGGTGCCCGTCGAGAAGAGCGTCGGCGACACCGTGGCCGGCGCGACGGTCAACAGCTCCGGCGCGCTGACCGTGCGCGCCACCGCAGTGGGGGCCGACACCGCCCTTGCCCAGATCACCCAGCTCGTCGTCGACGCCCAGTCGGGCAAGGCGCCGGTCCAGCGTCTCGCCGACCGGGTCTCGGCGGTCTTCGTCCCCATCGTCATCGTCGCGGCGCTCGCCACCTGGGCGGGGTGGTACCTCCTCGCCGGCGACGGGCTGGCGGGACTGCTGGCCGCCGTCGCGGTGCTCATCATCGCCTGCCCCTGCGCGCTCGGGCTCGCGACCCCGACGGCGATCATGGTCGGCACCGGTCGCGGCGCCGACCTCGGGATCCTCATCAAGTCCGTCGAGGTCCTCGAGCGCACCCGCGAGGTCACCACCGTCGTCTTCGACAAGACCGGCACCCTGACCACCGGCGACATGGCCCTGGCGGAGGTGGCCGTCGACGAGGGCGGCGACGCCGACGAGGCCCTCGCCGTGGCCGCAGCCGTCGAGGCCGACAGCGAACACCCCATCGGCGCGGCGATCGTCGCCGCCGCCCGGCAGCGGGACCTTGCCCAGCCCGTCGTCACCGCCTTCGAGGCCGTCGCCGGGCACGGGGTGCGCGGCGACGTCGACGGTCTCGGCAGCGTGTGGGTGGGGCGGCGCAGCCTCCTCGCCGAGGCCGGTCTCGCCCTGCCCGAGCAGCTGGAGGAGGCCATGACGAGGGCGGAGGCCGGCGGCGCCACCGCCGTGCTCGTCGGCTGGGACGGTCAGGCCCGGGGCGTGCTCGCCGTGGCCGACACCCTCAAGGACGGCGCGGCCGAGGTCGTCGCCGAGCTCTCGGCGATGGGCCTGTCAGTGGCGATGCTCACCGGGGACAACGACCGGACCGCGAGGGCGATCGCCGCGGAGGTCGGCATCGACCGCGTGCTCTCCGAGGTCCTGCCCGCCGAGAAGGTCTCCGAGGTCGAGCGGCTGCAGTCGGGCGGTGAGCGCGTGGCGATGGTCGGCGACGGGGTCAACGACGCACCGGCGCTGGTCACCGCCGACCTCGGCATCGCCATCGGCCAGGGCACCGACGTGGCGATGGAGGCCGCCGACCTCACGCTCCTGCGCTCGGACCTCTCCGGCGTGCCGACGGCGATCAAGCTCTCCCGGCGCACCTACCGCACGATCGTGCAGAACCTCGGCTGGGCCTTCGGCTACAACGTCGCGGCGATCCCGCTCGCGGCGATCGGCCTGCTCAACCCGATGATCGCCGGCGCGGCGATGGCCTTCTCGAGCGTCTCGGTGGTGACGAACTCCCTGCGGCTGCGCCGCTTCGCCGCATGAGCCCCACCGGCGGCCGCGCGCGGCGGCGGTGAGCGGGGGCCGGCAGCGCCCGGCGCTGCGGCCGGCCCTCGCCGCCGCGGTGGCCGGGGCGGCCTTCGCCGTCGGCATCGTCGCCCTCGTCGAGGCCCTCTCGGGGCTCCTGCCGCCCACCCGTGGCGTCTTCGCGACGTGGGGCCCGGTGGCCACGGTCGCGGCGCTGCTCGCGGCGCTGCTCGCGGGCCTGCCCTCGGCGCTGCTCGTCGAGGTCGGCACGACGCTGCTCGGCCGGCGCACGCCCGGGGCGACCGCGGTGGGCTACGCCCTCGCCGCGGCGGTGTGGGCGGTCGTGCTCGTGCTCGTCTGGCGGGCCAGCGTCGACCCCGGCGCGAGCGTGGCGACCCTCGCCGGGGAGCTCGCCGCGATCGCCGCCGGCGGCGTGCTGCTGTGGTCGGGCGCCCGGCTGGCCGAGCGCCGTCCGCCCGGCGTGGCGGGCGTCCTCGGCTTCGCCGTCGCCGCGCTCGTCGCCCTCGCGGTGGCCACCGCCGTCGCGCGGTGGTGAGCCCGGCCTGCCCGGCAGCTGGCCGGCAGGCCTGAAGCCCGGCGTGGGCGGGTAGATCACGCGGCGTCCGCGCATGATGTCGGCACCGCCGCTGCCGCGGCCGCCCGACCGTCCGTCGCCACGACCCCTGGAGGTGCGTGTGGCCACGTCCGCGCCCGCCCCGCCCCGAGCCGCGATCGCCCTGCGCGGGGTCCACAAGGCCTTCGGGGCGATCCGCGCCGTCGACGGCCTCGACCTCGAGGTCCCCGAGGGCAGCTGCCTCGGCCTGCTCGGCCCCAACGGGGCGGGCAAGTCCACGACGATGCGCCTGCTGACCGCCCAGGCCATCGCCGACGGCGGCGAGCTCTCCGTGCTCGGCTACCGCCTGCCCGAGGAGTCGAAGCAGGCCCGGGCGCGCTGCGGCGTCGTCCCCCAGCAGGACAACCTCGACGTCGAGCTCTCCGCCCGCCAGAACCTCGCGGTCTTCGCCCGTCTCTACCGGGTGCCCGCCCGTGAGCGTCGGGCGGCGATCGACCGCGCGCTCGCCCTCGCCAACCTCACCGGGCGCGCCGACACCCCCGCCGACGAGCTCTCCGGCGGGATGCGCCGCCGGCTGCTCATCGCCCGGGCGCTCGTGCACCGCCCCAGCCTCGTGCTCATGGACGAGCCCACCGTCGGCCTCGACCCGCAGGTCCGCCAGGAGCTGTGGTCGCTCATCGACGGGCTGCGCAGCGACGGCGTGACCGTGCTGATGTCGACGCACTACATCGAGGAGGCCGAGCGCCTCGCCGACACCGTCGCGGTCATGGCCGAGGGCAAGGTCGTCGCGCACGGCCCGCCGGGCGCGCTCGTCGCCGAGCACGCCGGTCGCGAGGCGCTCGAGGTCTACGGCCGCCCCGACCGCCTCAACGAGGTCGAGGGCCTTGCCGCCGCTGCCGGGTTCGCGACGCGGCGCACCGGCCCGGCGCTGGCGATCCTCGCCGCCGAGGGCCTGCCCGCCGAGCTCACCGCCGAGCTCGAGCCCCACGGGGTCCGCCGCGTCGCCAACCTCGAGGACGTCTTCGTCGCCCTCACCGGCCAGGAGATCGCCTGATGGCCGTCGACACCGCCTCAGAGCCCCGCGCCGAGACCGCGGGCGGCCCGAGCCGGCGGTTGCGCCGCCTCGAGCCCGCGGCCATCGGCGGGGTGCTCTACCGCGAGCTCACCGTCTACACCCGCTACTGGTTCTCGACGACGTTCTCCTCGATCGTCGAGCCGACGATCTACCTCCTCGCCTTCGGCTTCGGGCTCGGAGCCCTGCTCACCGAGGTCGAGGGCTTCGACTACCTCGACTTCATCGGCACCGGGATCGTGGCCACCGCGGTGATGTTCAGCTCGGCGTTCCCGAGCATGTTCGGCACCTTCGTCAAGCGCCGCTTCCAGCGCACCTACGACGCGATCCTCGCCGCGCCGGTCGACACCGAGGAGCTCGTCACCGCCGAGGCGCTCTGGCTGTCCCTGCGCGCCGGCGTCTACGGCACCGCTCCCCTGCTCGTCGCGATGGTCTTCGGCCTCGAGCCCGCCCTCGGCATGCTGCTCGTGCCCTTCATCGGCGCGCTGACCGGTTTCGGCTTCGCCGCCTTCGGGATGTTCATCGCCGGGGTCGCGAAGTCGATCGACAACTTCAACTACGTCATCTCCGCGGGGCTGACGCCCCTCTTCCTCGTCGCCGGGACGTTCTTCCCCGTCGACACCCTGCCGGGGCCGGTGGCCGCCGCGTCGGTCGTCAACCCGCTCTACCACTGCGTCGAGCTCGTCCGTGGGGCGACCTTCGGCATCGAGGCCACCGCCGCGGCAGGTCACGTCCTCGCGCTCGTGGCCTTCGGGGCGATCATGTGGCGGCTCGCGGTCTGGCGCCTGCGCGCCCGGCTCATCGACTGACCCTCAGCCCTCGACGAGCGCCCGGCGCCGTGCGGTGACGTCGTCGACGAAGGCGTAGGGGTAGCCGGGCACGACCGGCGCGCTGACCTCGTCGAGGCGGTCCCGCGCGTCCTCGTCGAGGGCGAGCCCGACGGCGCCGAGGTTGTCCTCGAGCTGGGCGACCGTGCGCACCCCGAGGATCGTCGAGGCGACCGCGGGCCGGTCGGTGACCCAGCGCAGGGCGACCTGGCTCATCGTCGCGCCGTGGGCCTCGGCGACCTCGGCGAGGGCGTCGACGACCTGCCAGGTCTGCTCGGTGTTGCGCAGGTCGTAGGCCTCGACGCCGCGGTTGGGGTCCTCACCGAGGCGGGTGGCCCCCGAGGGCCGGGCGTCGCGGCGGTACTTGCCGGACAGCCAGCCGCCGCCGAGGGGCGACCAGGGCAGCATCCCCACGCCCGTGTCGACGCAGAGAGGACCGAGCTCGAGCTCGAGACCGCGCTCGAGGAGGCTGTACTGCGGCTGCAGGCTCACGATCGGCGCGAGCCCCTCGAAGCGCGCGGTGGTGAGCATGCGCTCGAGCTGCCAGCCGGTGACGTTGCTCACGCCGACGTAGCGGACCTTGCCGGCGGTGACGAGGTCGTCGAGGGCCTCGAGGGTCTCCTCGACGGGGGTGGCGGGATCCCACGCGTGGGTCTGCAGCAGATCGATGTGGTCGACGGCGAGGCGCCGCAGGCTCGCCTCGACCGCGCGTGGCAGGTAGTGCCGCGAGAGGCCCTCGTCGTTGGGACCGGGCCGGTCGACCATCGGCAGGCGGACCTTCGTCGCGAGGACAACCTCGTCGCGGGCGCCGCTGCGGGCCAGCCAACGACCGATGATCTCCTCGCTCGCGCCACGGGCGTAGACGTCGGCGGTGTCGACGAAGGTGCCGCCAGCGTCGCGGTAGGCGTCGAGGATCGCATGGCTCTCGGCCTCGTCGCTCTCCGCGCCGAAGGTCATCGTGCCGAGGCCGAGCTCGCTGACGTAGAGGCCGGTGGGGCCGAGCGCTCGGTGCTGCATGCTCGCTCCTTCGCGTCGTGACGGTCATGCCCGCCTGCCTACCCTAGCGGAGGCCGTCGCCCCGCCGAGCGTCTACCGTGGAGGCCCCGCGCGGCGGCCCGCACCGCTCCGCGCGGGCCCACCGTCCCGACGACGAGGAGTCCGCCCGCCATGGTCCACGAGACGATCTCCGTGCCCGAGATCCACTGCGGTCACTGCAAGAGCGCCATCGAGGGCGCCCTCGCCCCCCTCGACGGGGTCAGCGCTGCCACCGTCGACATCGAGGCCCGCGAGGTCACCGTCGACTACGACGCCGACACCGTGAGCCGGGAGGCGCTCGTGGCGGCCATCGAGGAGCAGGGCTACGACGTGCCGTAGGCCTGCGGGACCGGTAGCGACCGGCGGTAGCGCATCTCGTCGATCTCGACGTCGAAGACCTCGTCGCGGCGGGTGCCACCGTCGGGCCGCCAGCCCTGCTGCTCGTAGAACGCCCGTGAGCGGGGATTGTCGGGGTGCAGCCAGACGATGGCCTCGGCGAAGCCCTGCGCGGCGAGGTGCTCCTCCACCGCGGCCAGCAGCGCCCGGCCCGCTCCCGAGCCCCACGCCGCGGGGTCGACGTTGAGGGTGTAGATCTCGCCGACCTCGGTGCCCTCGTCGCCGCCGGCGGGACCGGCCACGGTGAAGCCCACCACCGCGTCGTCGACCTCGACGACGTAGCGGGCCGTGCGCGCGTCACGCGGGGGCACCTCGAGCGTCTCGCGCCAGCGCGCGGCGCGGTGGCCGGCGTCGAGCCCGTCGAGGTAGGCCTGCGGCATGAGGCCGGGGTAGACGGCCCGCCACGCGGCGACGTGGACCGCCCCGAGGGCATCGGCGTCGTCGGGCTCGGCGCGGCGGACCGCGGGGGCGTGCATCGCGCCTCCTCTGGGCCTAGGCGCCCACCTTGGGCAGGCGCTCGAGGGCCGCGTCGATGCGCTCCTGGGGGTAGGGGCGGTCGATGAGGTCCTCGGAGAGGTAGCGGTCGTAGGCGCCCATGTCGAAGTGGCCGTGGCCGCACAGCGCGGTGAGGATGACCTTCTCCTCGCCGGTCTCGGCGCAGCGGCGGGCCTCATCGATGCACTCGGCGAGCGCGTGGGTGGGCTCGGGCGCTGGCACGATCCCCTCGTTGCGGGCGAACTGCACGCCCGCGGCGAAGCAGTCGCGCTGCTCGCGCGCGCGGGCCTCGATGAGCCCGAGCTCGTAGATGTGGCTGAGCAGGGGCGACATCGCGTGGTAGCGCAGGCCCCCGGCGTGGATCGGGTCGGGCACGAAGTCGTGGCCGAGGGTGTGCATCTTCATGAGCGGGGTCATCCCGGCGGTGTCGCCGTAGTCGTAGGCGTAGGTGCCGCGGGTCAGTGACGGGCACGAGGAGGGCTCGACCGCGCGGATCTCGGGATCGCCGCGCCCGGCGAGCTTGTCGCCGAGGAACGGGAAGGCGAGCCCGGAGAAGTTCGACCCCCCGCCGGTGCAGCCGACGATGAGGTCGGGGCGGTCGCCGGCGAGCTCCATCTGCTTGCGGGCCTCGAGGCCGATGACGGTCTGGTGCAGCAGCACGTGGTTGAGGACGCTGCCGAGCGCGTAGCGGGTCGCGGGGTCGGCGGCGGCGATCTCGACGGCCTCGGAGATCGCGATGCCGAGGCTGCCGGGACTGTCGGGGTCGGCGTCGAGGATCGCACGGCCGGCCTCGGTCAGCGGCGAGGGGCTCGGGTGCACCGTCGCGCCGAACGTCTCGATCATCGAGCGGCGGTAGGGCTTCTGCTCGTAGCTGGCGCGGACCTGCCAGACCTCGCAGGACAGCTCGAAGAGCGAGCAGGCGAAGGCCAGCGCGCTGCCCCACTGCCCCGCCCCGGTCTCGGTGGTCAGCCGGCGCACGCCCTCGATGGCGTTGTAGTAGGCCTGCGGCACGCTCGTGTTCGGCTTGTGGCTGCCGGCCGGGCTCACGCCCTCGTACTTGTAGTAGATGCGTGCCGGCGTGCCGAGGGCCCGCTCGAGGCGGTGGGCGCGGTACAGCGGCGAGGGCCGCCACAGCCGGTAGACCTCGCGCACCGGCTCGGGGATCTCGATGTCGCGCTCGGTGGCGACCTCCTGGGCGATGAGCCCTGCGGGGAACAGCGGCGCGAGGTCGTCGGGCCCGACCGGCTCGTGGGTGCCGGGGTGCAGCACCGGCGGCGGTGGCTCGGGCAGGTCGGCGACGATGTTGTACCAGTGCGTCGGCAGGTCCGACTCGTCGAGCAGGTACTTCGTCTGCTGGCCCATGTGCGCTGCCTCCCTCGTGTGGTGGCCGGGACCATAGCGCGCCGCGCAGGGTCGGGGGCAACCAGGGGCGAGCCGTCAGAGGTGTGCGGTAAGGTGCCGAAACGACGAGATGAGGAGCGACCGATGAGCCGACCCCGTGTCCTGTCGATCGTCCTGGCCGGCGGCGAGGGCAAGCGCCTCGCGCCCCTGACCCGCGACCGCGCCAAGCCCGCGGTGCCCTTCGGGGGCATGTACCGCCTCATCGACTTCGTCCTGTCGAACCTCGTCAACGGCGGCTACCTCAAGATCGTCGTCCTCACCCAGTACAAGTCCCACTCCCTGGACCGCCACATCGCCCAGACGTGGCGCATGTCGGCACTGCTCGGCAACTACGTCGCCCCCGTGCCCGCCCAGATGCGCCAGGGCAAGCGCTGGTTCGCCGGCTCGGCCGACGCGATCTTCCAGAACTTCAACCTCCTCAACGACGAGCGCCCCGACTACGTCATCGTCTTCGGCGCCGACCACATCTACCGGATGGACCCCTCGCAGATGCTCGAGTCGCACATCGCCTCGGGCGCCGGGGTCACCGTCGCCGGCGTCCGCGCGCCCATCGAGCAGGCCGACCAGTTCGGCGTCATCGAGCCCGGCGAGGGCGACCGGATCCGCGCCTTCCGGGAGAAGCCCACCGACCCCGTCGGGCTGGCCGACGCCCCCCACCAGGTCTACGCCTCGATGGGCAACTACGTCTTTACCACCGAGACGCTCGTGCAGGCGCTCGTGGCCGACTCCGGCGACGAGGACTCCGGTCACGACCTCGGCGGCGACATCATCCCGATGCTCGTCGGCAGCGGGCAGGCCCACGTCTACGACTTCACCACCAACGCCGTGCCCGGCGCCACCGACCGTGACTGGGCCTACTGGCGCGACGTCGGCACCCTCGACGCCTACTACGACGCCCACATGGACCTCATCAGCGTCCACCCGGTCTTCAACCTCTACAACGACCGCTGGCCCATCTACACGTGGAACCCGCCGGCGCCGCCCGCGAAGTTCGTCTTCGACGAGGAGGGGCGCCGAGGGCAGGCGGTGGACTCGATGGTCTCCGAGGGGGTCGTGATCTCTGGGGGGACGGTGCGGCGCTCCGTGCTCTCCCCCGGCGTGCGCATCCACTCCTACGCGGAGGTCTCCGACAGCGTCCTCATGCACGGCGTCGAGGTCAACCGTCATGCCGTCGTGCGCAACGCGATCATCGACAAGAACGTCGTCATCCCCGCGGGTGCGCGCATCGGGGTCGACCCCGAGGTCGACGCCGCGCACTTCGTCATCTCCGACGCGGGGCGGATCGTCATCGGCAAGGGCGACGACGTGCCCGTCGAGACCGTCGAAGGAGGCCAGGCATGACCGCTGCGCCCCTGCGCGCCGCGCTCCTCAGTCGCGAGTACCCCCCTGAGGTCTACGGGGGCGCGGGCGTGCACGTCGAGCACCTCGCCGCCGCGCTGTCGCGCCACGTCGAGGTCGGGGTGCACTGCTTCGGCGCCGAGCGTGACGACCCGCTCGTGGCCGGCGCCTACGGCTCCTGGCAGGCCCTCGAGGGCGGTGGGGCGCACATGGCGGCGCTGCGCCACCTCTCCACCGACCTCGCCATCGCCGCTGGCGTCGAGGGCGCCGACATCGTCCACAGCCACACGTGGTACGCCAACCTCGCGGGGCACCTCTCGGCGCTGCTCTACGACATCCCCCACGTCGTGACGACCCACAGCCTCGAGCCGCTGCGCCCGTGGAAGTCCGAGCAGCTCGGCGGCGGCTACGCGGTGTCGTCGTGGGCCGAGCGCACCGGCATCGAGGGCGCCGACGCCGTCATCGCCGTCTCCGCGGAGATGCGCCGCGACGTCCTCGCGAGCTACCCGTCGGTCGACCCCGACAAGGTCGTCGTCATCCACAACGGCATCGACCCCGACGCCTACCAGCCCGACTGGGGCACCGACGTCCTCGAGCGCTACGGCATCGACCCCGACCGGCCGTCGGTGATGTTCGTCGGTCGGATCACGCGGCAGAAGGGCGTGACCCACCTCCTCGACGCCGCCGCCCACCTCGACACCACCGCCCAGCTCATCCTCTGCGCAGGCGCGCCCGACACCGAGGCCCTCGGCGCGGAGGTCGCCACCGCGGTCGCCGAGCTGCGCGAGCAGCGCGACGCGGTCTTCTGGATCGACGAGATGCTGCCGCGGCCCGACATCGTCCAGCTGCTCACCCACGCGACGGTGTTCGCCTGCCCGTCGATCTACGAGCCCTTCGGCCTCGTCAACGTCGAGGCGATGGCCTGCGAGACCCCGGTCGTGGCCTCCGCGGTCGGGGGCATCCCCGAGGTCGTCGTCGAGGGCGAGACCGGCCATCTCGTGGCCTTCGAGAAGGGCGAGGACGTCTTCGGCTCCCCCGCCGACCCCGACCGCTTCGCGCGGGAGCTCGCCGAGGGCCTCAACCGCGTCGTCGCCGACCCCGACCGGGCCCGGCAGATGGGGCTCGCGAGCCGCCAGCGGGTGCTCGAGCACTTCAGCTGGCAGGCCATCGCCGAGCGGACCGCCGGCCTCTACCGCCGACTGTGCGCCTGAGCAGGCCCATGCCCGCCGCCCTCGTCCTGCTCCTCGCGCTCGTGGCCACGACCGCGCCGGGTCCCGCCGCGCTGGCCGAGGAGGACGAGACCGTCGTCGGGCCGGCGGCCACCGAGCTGTCGATCGAGCGTCGGGTCGAGGGCGAGGCGCCGGCGGGGGCCCGCTTCGCCGTCGCGCTGGCCTGTGGGGGACTCGACCGCGTCGAGCTCGCCGTCGGCGCCGGGGAGGTCCGCAGCCTGCCGGTGCCGCAGGGCGAGGACTGCGAGCTCGTCGAGGTCGACGACGGCGGGGCCGCCTCGGTGACGATCGCCGTCGACGAGGGCACGCGCGCCGAGGGCGGCGCGGTGGCCTTCTCCACCGGTGAGCGGGCCGAGCTCTCGGTCGTTGTCACGAGCCACTTCGAGCCCGACCCGACCGGGCCTGGTGACGAGGCCGCCACCGGCGAGCGTGACGTCGGCGATGGGCAGGCCGAGCGGCCCTCGACGACCGGAGCAGCCGAGGAGGGCACCGAGGTCCTCGACGAGGCCATCCCCACGCCCTCGCGGGTCGACACCGGCGGTGGCGCGCTCGCGTCGCCGCCGGCGCCCAGCGCCCCCTGGGCGGCGCTGCTCGTCGTCGCCGCCGGCCTTGCCGCGCTCGCCGTTGCCGCCCGGCGGCGGCACGGCGGCGGGGCCTAGGCGGCCCGGCTCACTCCTCCTGCTGGGCGACGACCTCGCGGGCGATGTGCTCGGGCGTGTCGCTGTAGCCGGCTGGTGCCATCTCGACGCGCGCGGCGCCGCTCGTCAGCGCCCGCAGCTCCGGCACGAGGTTGGCGGTCTCGGACTCGGGGACCACGGCGGTCACGATGCTGCGGCCCTGCCCGCCCGACTCGGTGCCGACGATGCGCCCACGGCGTGCGGAGAGATCGCCCATCACGTCGCCGACCTGGGACTCCGGGACGGTGACCTTGACCTCGGTCATCGGCTCGAGCAGCACGATGCCGGCGTCCTGGGCCGCGGCCCTGAAGCCGAGTGAGCCCGCGGTCTGGAAGGCGACGTCGGAGGAGTCCACCGAGTGGTGCTTGCCGTCGACGAGGCGGACCTTGACGTCGACGACCGGGTAGCCGCCGAGCACGCCCTTGCCCATCGCCTCGTCGACGCCCTTCTCGACCGAGGGGATGAACTGCCGTGGGATGACCCCGCCGACGATCTCGTCGGAGAACTCCGTGCCCTCCCCGCGCGGGCGGGGCGAGACGATGAGCTCGGCGATGCCGTACTGGCCGTGCCCGCCCGACTGCTTGACGTGGCGGCCGAGGCCGCGGCCCTCGCCGCGGACGGTCTCGCGGTAGGCGATCGGCACCGGGCCGGTCTCGACCTCGACGCCGAAGGTGCGCTTGATCTTCGCGGCCACGACCGCGACGTGCTCGGGGCCGTAGGTGGAGAGCACGAGCTGGCGGCCGCTGTCGTCGCGGCTGATGTCGAGCGAGGGGTCCTCCTCGGCGACGCGGGCCAGCGCGCCGGGCAGCTTGTCGTCCTCCGAGCCGCCCGCGGCGCGGACGACGACGCGGTAGTGCCCGCGCGGCGGGCGCGGGACCTCGAGGCTGACCGGGGCGCCGGCGGCGTAGAGGACGTCGCCGGTGACGACGTCCTCGAGCTTCGTGCAGCCGACGACGTCGCCGGCGGTGGCCCGCTCGAGCGAGGACTGCTCCCGCCCGCTCAGGCCGACGAGCCCGCGCAGCCGGGCGGTCTGCCCGGTGCGGTCGACGACGAGCTGGCTGTCGGGGGTGAGCTCGCCGGCGAGCACGCGCAGGACGCTGATGCGCCCGACGTAGGGGTCGGCGATCGTCTTCGCGACGTAGGCCGCCGGCGGCCCGCTGCCCACCCGGTCGGCGTCGAGGTCGCCCGGCGGCTGCTCGACGAGGCTCGGCACGAGGTCGACGAGGGCGTCGGCGAGCATCTTCAGGCCCCGCCCCTCCGCGGCCGAGGCGCACATCACCGGGCAGAAGCTGCCGCTGGCCACCCCACTGGCCAGCACCGCGGAGAGCTCCTCGTAGGTCGGCGTCTCGCCCTCGAGGTAGCGCATGAGCAGCTCGTCGTCGTTCTCGACGATCGCCTCGACGAGCCACTCGCGGTTGCGCTCGGCCTGCTCGACGTACTCCTCGGGGATCTCGCCCTCGTAGCGCTGCCCGTCGACGCGACGGACCGCCCGACGCGACAGCAGGTCGATGACCCCGCCGAAGTCCTCGCCGATGCCGAGCGGCATGTGGATCGGGGCGATGGCCTTGCCGACCTGCTCGCGCAGCGCGTCGATGCGGTCCTGGAAGCGCGCCTGGGCCTTGTCGAGCTGGTTGAGGACCGCCAGGCGCGGCAGCCCGCCCTCGCCGGTCGCCTCCCAGAGCTCGTCGTGCTGGGGTCCGAGGCCCACCGAGGCGTCGATGACGAAGAGCGCGGCGTCGGCGGCGGGCATCGCGCCGTAGGCGTCACCGATGGCCTCAGCGCCCCCGGGGGCGTCGAGCAGGGCGAGGCGCTGGTCGCGCCAGGTCATCGTCGCGGTGGCAAGCCCCAGGGAGCGGCCGCGCGCGCGCTCCTCGTCGTCGGTGTCGAGGATCCCGCCACGGGGGATCTCGACGCCGGCGCGGGCCAGCAGCGCCTCGGCGAGTGCGGTCTTGCCCGC
>JAWOAS010000019.1:0-2948 GCA_046498405.1 Egibacteraceae bacterium | reverse complement strand
CGGCGGCGGTAGCCGAGGAGACCCTGCGCTACGACGCGCCGGTGCAGCTGCGCGACCGCGTGGCGCTCGCCGACCTGCGCATCGGCGACGTCGACGTCGCGGCGGGCACGACCCTGCTGCTCCTGCTCGCCGCGGCCAACCGCGACCCGGCGCGCTTCCCCTCGCCCGAGCGCTTCGACCCCGACCGCGAGGCCGGGGGCCACCTCGGCTTCGGGGCGGGGATCCACGCCTGCCTCGGCGCGCCGCTCGCACGCCTCGAGGCGCGGGTCGTCCTCGAGCGGCTCGCGTCACGGCTGCGCAACCCCCGCTTGGCGCGAGGCGACCTCGCCTACCGCGACCACGTCGCGCTGCGCAGCCTCGAGGCGCTGCCGGTGGCCGTCGACGGGATCGGGCCCGCCTGACCAGCCGCCCCGCCGCCGCGCCAGCCAGGCCCCCGCCGCTCGATGGAGCCTTCGCCCGCCCCCACGGCCAACCGCTCCACCGACCACCTCACCAGCCGCCCCGCCGCCGCCGGACCGACGCGGCCGCGCCGCCGCGCCAGCCAGGCTCCCGCCGCTCGATGGAGCCTTCGCCCGCCCCCACGGCCAACCGCTCCACCGACCACCTCACCAGCCGCCCCGCCGCCGCCGGACCGGCGCGGCCGCGCCGCCGCGCCAGCCAGGCTCCCAGCGCACCATCCACAGGGTCAGCACCCGATCCTGCCGTCCGGGCGCACCCGCCGGGCGAGGCTTGACCGATGGCGGACCCACGGATCGGCGCGCTGCACCGCCTCGCTCGTGCCCAGGGCGATGCCGTGGCGACCTGGCAAGCGCGCGAGCTCGGCATCCCCGCGAGCTCGTTCGCCGACCTCACCCGGCAGGAGGCCTTCACGCCGCTCTTCCAGGGCGTCTGGGCGCTGCCGGGCAGCCGCGACGTCCCTCGCCGCCGGGTGTGGGCGGCGCTGCTGGCCACCGGCGCCGAGGCGCGCATCACCGGCGAGGCCACCCTGTGGGCCGTCGGTGCGCTGGAGCGCCTACGCGAGGTCGCGCTCTGGGTTCCCCCGCACGCCCGGCCGCGGCCCCGACCCGGCGTGCGCCACCACCGAGGTCGATGGGTCGATGGGGACCTCACCCAGCGGCGCGACGGCTTGCCGTCGGTGCCGCCCCTGCGGGCGTGGACCGACCTCGCCGCCGACGCGACCGAGCGGACCCTCGTCCAGGCCCTCAGCGCCCTCGACCGGCTCCGAGAGGCCGGCCCCCACGACGCCGAGCGCTACCTCGCCCAGCGCGGCCGCTTCCCCGGCGCGGGACGAGCCCGTCGCGCCGTGGCGGAGCTCGCCGGCGAGCTCAGCCACTCACAGGCCGAGCGGCGCGCACGCAGGCTGCTCGCGTCGGCGGGTCTGCCAGCCCCACACCCTCGGCCGCTGGCCATCGTCGTCGGCAACCGCCGCCTCGGCGAGGTCGACCTCGCCTACCCCGCCGTGCGCTACGGCGTCGAGATCGACGGGCCGCATCACGGCCTGCCCGAGGCCGTCGAACGGGACCGTGCGCGTGACCGTCGCCTCCAACGGGACGCCGCGTGGATCATCGACCGCTTCCCCGTGCGCGTCCTCGACGAGGACCCTCGAGGGTTCGTCAGCGAGGTCGCCGCGGGGCACGCCGCGGCGGCGGCGCGCGCGATGGCCGGTTGGCCCACCTGAGACGCCGGTCCGTCCGAGCCCGGCCGGGCCGGGCGGCGCGCCGCTCAAGCTGGCCGGCCGCGCGGCAGCACGGTGGAGCGTTCGCCCGCCCCAGCGGCCAAAGGCTCCACCCAGCCACCGCCCCACCCGACGAGCACGTCAGGCCGGGCGAAACGCCGCTCAAGCTGGTCGGCCGTGCGGCAGCACGATGGAGCATTCGCCCGCCCCGGCGGCCAAAGGCTCCACCCAAGCCCCGCCCGACCCGACGAGCACGCCAGCGACCCCCACCGACGGGGTCGCCCTGGCCTTGAGCCGGCCGCGCGCGGGCCGGCGGCGCGTAAGTTACCGACCGGTAGACTCCGCCCGCACGTGACGCCGCGAACAGGAGCGCAGCGATGAGCGAGTCGACCGAGCTGTTCGCCCTCACCGAGGAGCACCGGGCCTTCCAGGACGTGGTGCGCCGCATCGCCGCCGACCGCATCGCCCCGCGCGCCGCGGCGATCGACGCCGAGGCGGCGTTCCCCTGGGACGTCAAGGAGGTGCTCGCCGACAACGGCCTGCTCGGCCTGCACATCCCCGAGGCCTACGGCGGCGCCGGGGCCGACGCGCTGACCTTCGCGCTCCTCGTCGAGGAGGTCGCCCGGGTCTGCGCCTCCTCGTCGGTGATCCCGCTCGTGCAGAAGCTCGGCAGCGTGCCGATCCTCATGGCCGCGAGCGAGGAGCAGAAGCAGGCGTGGCTGCCGGGCATCGCCGAGGGCCGCGACCTCATCAGCTACTGCATCAGCGAGGCCGAGGCCGGCAGCGACCCCGCGTCGATGGCGACGACGGCCACGCGCGACGGCGACCACTACGTCCTCAACGGCACGAAGGTGTGGATCTCGATGGCGGGGGTGTCGAACCTCTACGTCGTCTTCGCCAAGACCGACCCCGAGGCGGGGCCGAAGGGCATCAGCGCGTTCCTCGTGCGCTCGGAGGACCCCGGCTTCAGCGTCGGCAAGAAGGAGGACAAGCTCGGGATCACCGGCAGCCCGACCTGCCAGGTGCACTTCGACGACTGCCGGATACCCGCCGACCGCCTCATCGGCGAGGAGGGCCGGGGGTTCTACGACGCGATGGCGGCCTTCGACCACACCCGCCTCGTCGTCGGCGCGCAGGCCGTCGGCATCGCCCAGGGCGCCATCGACGCCGCCCGGGCCTACGTCGCCGAGCGCGAGCAGTTCGGCAGGCCGGTCGGCAGCTTCCAGGGGGTGCAGTTCATGCTCGCCGACATGCAGACCGAGACCGCCGCGGC
>JAWOAS010000054.1:0-3597 GCA_046498405.1 Egibacteraceae bacterium | reverse complement strand
CCGGCGTTGTTGACGAGGACGTCGAGTCGCCCGTGCTCGGCGACGACCCGCTCGGCGGCCCGCTCCACGCTCGCGAGGTCGGCGACGTCGAGGTCGATGACGTCGACATGGGCGGTCGGCGCCGCGGCGACGACCTGCGCCCGCGCGGCGTCGCCCCGCCCCTGGTCACGCGCGCCGAGCAGGACGTGCGCTCCGCGCGTCGCGAGCGCCTTGGCGGCCTCGAGGCCGATGCCGCTCGTCGCGCCCGTGACGAGGACGCGGCGACCGTCCTGCGGCGGGATGTCGGTGGTGGACCAGCTCATTGACGGGCTCCTGTGGCCGTGGGGGGCGCGGCGCGCAGCGGCGCCGCGGAGGGACGGTGCGGGGGCGGCGGACCGCCGCGGCGATGGTGCCCCGCCGCGCGGTCCCCCACGCCCGCCAACGTCAGAAGCGCAGGAGCGCGACGACCTCGTCGCCTGCGGGCAGGTCCGAGGCCGGCACGCCGAGGGCCTGGCCACCGCGGCTGATCGTCAGGCGGGCGGCGGCGTCGACGAGGTCGAGGTCACCGGGCTCGGGCGGACCGTGCCGCAGCGCGACCGAGCCAAGCTCGTCGAGGGTGCCGAAGGCCCGGGCGCCGTCGGCCACGAGCAGGGTCCCGATCCGGGAGGCCAAGCCGGCCTTGAGGATCTCGCCGAGGTCGGACGTCGCGAGGCCGGTGCCGACCTGGGCGCGGTAGGCCTCGAGGGTCGCATCGACCGGTGAGCGCAGCACGTCGACGACGTGGAGCCAGGCGGCGTCGCGCAGCTCGGCGTCACGCCGGTGCTCGGGATCGCCGGTGACCGCCCCGTCGACGATCCTCGGCCAGTCGCTCACCGCGCGGTAGTGCGCGACGTTCTCCTCCACTCCGGCGAGCACGAGGGGCGCGGTCGGCGGCAGCAGGCTCGGCAGGGCGGCGTCGACGGCACGGAAGAGGCGGTCGGTGCGCAGGCGGTCGAAGTCCGGCCGCTCGTGGCCGTGGAAGACCGCCGGGTCGCCACCGCGTCCCGCGGTGTGGTGCTGGAGCTCGGCGGGCTCGTCGTCGCCGGGCAGGTCGGCCACGCTCGTCGGCACCCCGCGCGCGGCGAGGTCGATCGCCTCGACGGTCGTCTGCGTGGCGTCGAGCAGGCGCACGTGGTCCTGGCTGATCGCCAGCACCGCGAAGCGACCGGCCTCGGCCAGGCCGGCCAGCAGCGGGGTGATGAGCGGCGCCTGGCCGGCCACGACGCGCTCCTCGACGGCGTGCGGGGTGCGGTGCAGGCGCACCGCCCCGCCGGCGGCGACGTGGAGGACGAGCCCGTCGAGCTGGTGCAACCAGAGCTCGGTGTCGGCGAGCAGCCCTGCGAGCGGCTCGAGGTGGGCCTCGACCTCCTCGCCGTCGAGCCCCGCGCGCTCGAGCTCCTTGACGGCGGCCCGGCGGGCGCTCTTGAGCTTCGTCGCGTTCTCCTCGGGGCGCACCGCGGCCCGCGTCGTCGGGAAGGCGATCGTGAGCACCGGCGCGGTGAGATCCTCGAGCAGCGAGCGCAGCGACGTGGTGTCGACGATCTCGGGAGTGATGACCTCGGCCATCGCACATCCTCCTTCTCGGCTCGGCATGCGAGCCTGCCCAGGGGTCTGGCCAGGCATGCGACGACGCCGTCGCGCCCACACCGCACGCGTCGGCGACCTCGGATGGGGCCGCACGGACGCCTTCCGGCGGGGCGAAGGGCCGTCGACGCGAATCGCACTCTGAGTGCATCGTTCCCATCATCGGTTGACTTTCGCTTCAGCCGGTCGGCGGGGGCGGAGGTGCGGGAGGCGGAGGTGGAGGCGATGCCCACACGTACCAGGAGGTTCCCCTGCCACTCGGGCGCGAGCGCACGCTCGTGGCCAGCGCTGCTCGCCGCAGCGCTGCTCACCCTCGGGCTCGCTGGCTGCGGCGACGAGGAGGTCGCCGAGGAGCCAGCGCCAGAGGAGGAGCCCGAACCGCAGGAGGAACCCGAGCCGCAGGAGGAGCCCGAGCCCGAGCCGGCCGCGGATGGCTGGGTGGAGCCGCTGGGCGGGGAGTTCTGGCACGAGGGCGCGCACGTCGAGCTCGTCGAGGCCGAGCTCGTCGTCGACGACACGGCCGGCGAGCCAGAGGCCACGCTCCTCGTGCGGGGCGAGTTCACCAACCTCACCGACGACACCTACCGCGGTGCGCTCTTCCCCTTCGACGACATGATCCTCGTCGTCGAAGGCGCGCAGATCATCGCGACGAGCTACGAGAGCGCGCTTGCCGACCTGCCCGAGGGCGGCGGCAACGTCGGGGAGATGGCCTTCGCCGTCGAGCCCGACCTCGAGCTCGCCGGCGTGGAGCTGCACGCCGGCCCGCCGGCCATGCAGCGCACCGTCCTCACCCTCGACGGCAGCGCCGAGCCAGAGGGGTTCGTGCCGAGCGAGGTCGACCTCAGCGCGGACACGATGGCGGGGGACCTGCTCGTCGAGGTGCGCGGCGGGCAGCTCTGGCCGTTCAGCCACGACCGCTTCGAGCAACTCGACGACGGCGAGCTCTCGCTCGGGCTCACCGTCGACCTCGCCTACGAGGGCGACCGCTACTCCCAGCAGACGGACCGGGAGTTCGTCCTGCAACTGCCCGACGGGCGCACGGTGATGCCGGAGCTCGCGCCGACGGACACCCTCCAAACCAACGAGAGCGTCGCAGACGGGACCCTCGCCTTCCTCGTCGACGATCCCCCAGAGGGCGCCTACGAGCTCACGATCACGAGCGAGGGTGACGCCACCGCGACCTTCGGGTTCGACCTCTAGCCGCCACGCGTGCCGTCGCCCGATCGGCGGCTGACGGCGGTCGGCCTCGCGCCGGGCCGCTACCCTGCCCGGCGCGGCCCCGGCGTGCCCTCAGCGGCACACGGGGCACGCCACAGCGAGGAGGAGCCGGATGCGGCTGGTCACCTGGAACGTCAACTCCGTGCGAGCGCGGCTGCCGCGCCTGCTCGAGCTCCTCGCCACCCACGAGCCCGACGTCGCCTGCCTCCAGGAGCTCAAGTGCGCCGAGGAGGCCTTCCCCAGCGAGGCGCTCGCCGAGGCCGGCTACACCGCCGCGCGCCTGTGTGGCGGGCGCTGGGCGGGCGTGGCCGTCCTCGCCAGGGCCGACGCCGAGATCGGCGAGGTCCGCACCGGCCTGCCCGGCGAGGCCCGGCCCGAGGAGGCGCGCTGGGTGGAGGCCGTCGTCGACGGCTGGCGGGTCGCCAGCGTCTACGTCCCCAACGGCCGCGAGCCCGCCTCGCCGACCTTCGCCGACAAGCTCGTCTTCCTCGAGGCGATGGGCCAGCGCCTCGCCGCCGCCGATGCGCCCGACCTCGTCGCCGGCGATCTCAACGTCGCGCGCGACGACGCTGACGTCTGGGACCCCGCGGCCTTCGTGGGGGCCACCCACGTCACCGGCGAGGAGCGCGAGCGCCTCGCCGCGCTGCTCGAGGCGGGCTACCTCGACGCCTACCGCCACCTGCACCCCGACGAGCGACAGTTCACCTGGTGGGACTACCGCGCCGGGGCCTTCCCCCGCAACCATGGCATGCGCATCGACTACCACCTCCTCGCCGA
>JAWOAS010000176.1:0-5633 GCA_046498405.1 Egibacteraceae bacterium | reverse complement strand
ACCGTGGCGACCGGTCGCAGGGCGGCACCGCCGAGCAGGGCGGCCAGGGCGGCCGGGGGCGCGGCGGGGGGCGCGGCCGCGGCGCCGGGGAAGCGCAGCGCGGCGCGCCGCAGCGGCGCGGCGTGCGCCGGCGGCCGCCGGGCGGCCTCGCCGAGGACGGCGTGGACCTTCGGCTCGGCGGCGGCCGTCCGCGCGCCGGCGGCCTCGAGGGCGGCCACGAGCGCGGTGACCTCGGCGAGCCCGCCGCAGGGCCCCGCCTCGACCTCGAGCTCGCGCCACCGCACGGGCTCGCCGCCGGCGCCGGCGGCCTCGACGTCGTCGTCGCCGACCTCGGCGACGATCCCGTCGTCGCGGCGCAGCAGGACGCGCCGTCTGACGGTGCGCACCGTGGCGACCGGTCGCAGGGCGGCACCGCCGAGCAGGGCGGCCACGGCGGCCAGCGCCTCGGCGGGGGGCGCGTCCTCGGCGCCGGGGAAGCGCAGCTCGGCGCGGCGCAGCGTCGCGGCGTCGACGGCCCCGAGGGGGAGCTTGACCTGCCAGGCGCCCTCGCGGTGGCGCAGCGTCGCGCCGGCGCGCGCCAGGCGGAGGTCATCGCTGTCGAGGTAGCGGGCGAAGAGCGTGCGCTCCTCGGGCACGTCGGGCTCGGCCCCGGCCACGACGGCGGTGAGATCGGGCACGACGACGTCGGCGCCGGCGACGAGCTTGGCCTCGAGCTCCTCCATGCCCGCGGATCCTAGCGGCGGTACCGTCGAGGCCGTGGCGCGTCCGCCCGTGGTCTTCCCCGACCCCTCCCGCGCACCCGCCGACGGCCCCCTGGCCCTCGGTGGGGACCTCGCGGTGCCCACCCTGCTGAGCGCCTACCGTCAGGGGATCTTCCCCTGGCCGCTCGACGCCGACCTGCTGAGCTGGTGGTGCCCCGACCCGCGGGCGGTGCTGCCGCTCGACGGGCTCCACGTCTCACGCACCCTCGCGCGCACGCTGCGCCGCGGCGCCCTGTCGACGACGACCGACCGCGACTTCGCGGGCGTGCTCGAGGGCTGTGCCGACCGCGCGGTCACCTGGATCACCCCGTGGCTCGCCCACGCCTACCGGCGGCTGCACGCCGCCGGCCATGCCCACAGCGTCGAGGTGCGCGACGAGCGCGGCGCGCTCGTCGGCGGCCTCTACGGCGTGGCCGTCGGCGCGGCCTTCAGCGCCGAGTCGATGTTCCACCGCGTCAGCGACGCCTCGAAGGTCGCGCTCGTCGGGCTCGTCGAGCGCCTGCGTGAGGGCGGGTTCACCCTCCTCGACGTCCAGTTGCCCACCGACCACCTCACGAGCCTCGGTGCCGTGGCCCTGCCGCGGCGGGTCTTCCTCGCCCGTCTCGCCGAGGCCCGCGAGCGACCGGCGACCTGGCCGGGTGCGTCGTGAGGCCCCGCGCGCCGGAGGCCGGGACGCGGTGGCCTCGCCTGCCCGCGCTGCTGCTGCTCGTCGTGCTGCTCGCCGGCTGTGGCCTCGACGACGGCGCGGTCGACGAGGCCCTCGAGTCGGGCGGCGGCGAGCCGGCCCCCGGCGGGGGAGCGCAGCCGCCCGCCAGCGGCTGCGAGCCGGTCGTGGCCGAGGCCGTCGACGGGGTCCTCGCCGACCAGCTCGCGGCGTTCGCCGCCCAGGACTGGGAGGCCGCCTGGGAGCACGCCAGCGACGCCTTCCGCCGGTCCGTCGACGCCGAGGGCCTGGCGGCCATCGTCGAGGAGGACTTCCCGGTCGTGGCCGAGGCGGCCTCGCACGACGTCGAACGCTGCGAGCAGCGCGGCGACCGCGTCGCCGCCCTCGTCGCCGTCGTCGGGCGCTCGGGCGAGCAGGCGCTGCTGGCCTATGAGCTCGTGCGCGAGCGGGGGGCGTGGGCGGTCGACGGGGCGGTGACCCTCGAGGGGCGTGGCGAGGGTGACCTCGTCGCCGCGGCGGGGTCCGCGCCGGCCCGGCGGTGACCGGTGCCGGGGCGCGGCCCTACAGTGAGGGGCGTCGCCGAGCGCTTGGAGGAGCACCGTGAAGATCGTCATCGTGGGCGGGGTCGCCGCCGGGATGTCCTGCGCCGCGCGCGCCCGTCGCCTCGACGAGCACGCCGAGATCGTCGTGCTCGAGCGCGCCCGGCACGTCTCCTTCGCCAACTGCGGCCTGCCGTACCACATCGGCGAGGTCATCGAGGAGCGCGACCGCCTCCTGCTGCAGACCCCCGAGAGCCTGCGGGCCTCGCTCGACCTCGACGTGCGGGTCGCCACCGAGGTCACCGCGATCGACCCCGAGCGCAAGGTCGTCACCGCCCACGACCTCGACGGTGGGCGGGAGTACGAGGAGGCCTACGACGCCCTCGTGCTGACCCCCGGAGCGCGGCCGATCGTGCCGCCGCTGCCGGGCGTCGACGACCCCCGCGTCCACGTGCTGCGGCGGATCCGCGACATGGACGACATCAAGGGCGCCGTCGACGGTCGGGCCGACGGCGCCGCGCCGGTGCGCCATGGCGTGGTCATCGGCGCGGGCTACATCGGCCTGGAGATGGCCGAGAACCTCCGCCACCGCGACGTGGGGGTCACCGTCGTCGAGATGGCCGAGCAGGTCATGCCCCCGCTCGACCGCGAGCTCACGACCCCGCTCGAGGGCCACCTGCGCGAGCACGGCGTCGAGCTGCGGCTCGGCACCCGCGCGCGGGCCTTCACCGAGGGCGACGACGGGCGCCTGCGCGTCGAGCTCGCCGACGGCGAGGGCGTGACCACCGACCTCGTCGTGCTCGCCGCAGGCGTGCGGCCGGCCACCGCGCTGGCCGAGGCCGCCGGCGTCGAGCTCGGACCGCGCGGGGGGATCAAGGTCGACGCCCACCTGCGCACGAGCGTGCCCGACGTCTACGCCGCCGGCGACGCCGTCGAGGTCGAGCACCTCGTCCTGCCCGACTCCTGGCTCATCCCGCTGGCCGGGCCCGCCAACCGCCAGGGCCGCGTCGTCGCCGACAACCTCTGCGGCCGCGACACGACGTTCCCGGCGGTGCAGGGCACCGGCGTGGTCAAGGTCTTCGACATGGTCGCCGGGGGCACCGGCGCCAACGAGCGTCAGCTCGCCGCGGCCGGCATCCCCTACGAGCGCGTGCACCTGCACCCCTCCGGCCACGCCGGCTACTACCCGGGCACCCGCCAGATGCACCTCAAGGTGCTCTTCTCGCCCGAGGACGGCCGGCTCCTCGGCGCGGGGCTCATCGGCTTCGACGGCGTCGACAAGCGCCTCGACGTCCTCGCCACCGCGCTGCGCGGGGGGATGACCGTCTACGACCTCGAGGAGCTCGAGCTCGGCTACGCCCCGCCGTTCGGCTCGGCCAAGGACCCGGTGAACATGGCCGGCTTCCTCGGCGCGAACCTCCTGCGGGGCGATATCCGCCTGTGGTACCCCGAGCAGTACCCGACGGTGCTCGAGGGCGCCCGCCTCGTCGACGTGCGCGGCCCCGAGGAGTTCGCGGCCTGGCACCTGCCCGGCGCGGAGAACGTGCCGCTGCCGACGCTGCGCGAGCGTTGCGAGGCGTGGGACCGCGAGACCCCCGTCCGCCTCTACTGCGCGGTGGGCTTCCGCAGCTACCTCGCCTACCGGGCGCTCGTCGGCCGTGGCTTCACCGACGTCGCCACGCTCTCCGGCGGCTCGGCGAGCTTCCGGGCCGCCCGGGACCTGCCCCGCGAGGCGCGCGTCGACAGCGATGAGCCGATGGTCAGCTACGCCGAGGACCGCACCGGCCCCCACGTCGCCGTCCGCTCGGGGTGAGCCGCGACCGCCCGCCCGCGGGCAGCCCGCGGCCGACCCTGGCGGGACGCGGTCCGCGTCGGCTACCGTGCGGGGCCCGACGCCGTGCCGGGGGAGGGGACCCCGATGAGCCACGCGCACCTCGTCGTCGTCATCACCGTCGCGCTGACCGGCCTCGCCGCGCTCGTCTACTCGCCGCTGGCCGGCTTCCTCATCGTCAACCTCGCGGGGCTGCTCGCCGCCCTGCCGGTCCTGCGCGACGGGCTCTCCGACGTCCAGACGTGGTGGCGAGGGCGGCGGTCCGCCGCGCCGTAACGCCGCCGCCTACGGCCAGCGCCGCCGTCGTGCCGCGTCGCCGGCTCGTCGTGCGGGCCCGCCGATGAGCGAGGCCACCCCCGTGCGGGGCCGACGGCTGGCCGCCGCAGCGGTCGGGGCCACCGCGGTCGCGGCGATGCCGCTCTTCCTCCTCGGCGCCCTCGCGGTGCAGGTGCGCGCCGACCTCGGCTTCTCCGAGGCCGGGCTCGGCGGGGCGATCGCGCTGTTCTTCCTCGTCTCGGCGGTCTGCGGCCCCTTCGTGCGCCGGGTCATCGAGCGGCTCGGATCCCTGCGCGGGGTGCTGACGACCTGCCTGCTCGCCGCGCTCGCGCTGGCCTCGGTGGCCCTGCTCGTCGACGGCTACGCGGGGCTGCTCGGGGCGATGGCGCTCGGGGGAGTGGGGCAGGCCTTCGGCCAGCCCTCGGCCAACGGCCTGCTCTCGCGCGGGCTTGCGGGGCGCCGGGAGGGCACGGCCTTCGGCGTCAAGCAGGCCGCGGTGCCGCTGGCCTCGCTGCTGGCCGGCGCGACGGTGCCGCTCATCGCGCTGACGATCGGCTGGCGCTGGGCCTACGGCCTCGTCGCCGTGGCCGTGCTCGCGGTGCCCGCCCTCGTGCCACGCCACAGCCCCGCCTCGGCGCCGCGGCCGCGGACCGGGGCCGGGCCGGTGCCCCCGACGATGGCCTGGCTCGCCCTGGCCGGGGTCTTCGCCGCCGCGCCGACGATGGCCCTGGGGTCCTTCCTCGTCGAGGCCGCCGTGGACCGTGGCCTCGGCGCGTCGGCGGCCGGCCTGCTGCTCGTCTACGGCAGCGTCGTCTCGATCGCCGTGCGCCTGGCCGTCGGCGTGCGCGCCGACGCCCGGCCCTTCCCGCCGATGCCGGCGATGGCGGGGATGATGGCCGCCGGCAGCCTCGGCTTCGCCCTGCTCGCCCTCGGGCAGGGACCCCTCACGCTCGTCGCGGCCACGACGATCGCCTTCGGGGTCGGCTGGGCCTGGAACGGTCTCATGGACCTCTCGGTGGTCCGGCTCAACCGCGACCGCCCGGCGGCGGGCACGAGCACGTTCCTCAGCCTCTTCTTCGTCGGCGCGGCGGTCGGCCCGCTCGGCTTCGGCGCGATCGTCGAGGCTGCCGGCTTCGCCGCCGCCTGGCTCGCCGCCGCGGGGCTCCTGCTCTGCGCCGCGGTGTGCGTGGCGGTGGCGGTGCGCCTCGCGCCGCGGCCCCTGGGCGCCGCGGCGACTCCCCGCCGAGCATGACCCGCCGCTCCCGAGCAGAGCATGGTTGCCATTGCGGTCAACCTTGTCCTTGACGGTCATCGTCGGCCCGCTCACGATCTGGTCATCCCACCGTCGTCGCGCGAAGGGCCGATCATGAAGGCAGCACTCCTGCACGAGTACGGGCAGCCTCTGCGCCTCGAGGAGGTGGCCACGCCGGAGCCGGCGGCGGGGGAGGTGCTCGTGCGCATCGCCTCGACCGGCGCACAATTGATAAGTAACATATAAACGATATGTTCCCTCATCCGCATTCTCCACAAGTTCCTGGTATTCATCTGTCAATGCCAGTGGT
>JAWOAS010000101.1:0-8917 GCA_046498405.1 Egibacteraceae bacterium | reverse complement strand
GTCCTGTTCATCGACCGCAAGGGGCGGCGCTACCTCACGACGCTGCGCGCCGGGCAGGAGTACCACTACCACGGTGGCGCGGTGGCCTACGACGACATCATCGGCCGGGCCGAGGGCTCGAGGGTCCGCAGCGCCAAGGGCACGAGCCTGCTCGTGCTGCGCCCCACGGCCAGCGACTGGACGCTCAAGGGCAAGCGCGGCGCGCAGGTCGTCTACCCCAAGGACCAGGCGATGATCGTCGGCCTCGCCGACATCGGCCCGGGCTCGGAGGTCGTGGAGGCCGGCGCGGGCTCCGGCGCCCTGACGAGCGCGCTGCTGCGCGCCGTCGGCCCCTCCGGCCGGGTCGTGAGCTTCGAGCTGCGCGACGACCACGCCGACATCGCCGAGCGCAACGTCGCCGAGCGCTTCGGCGGCGCGCCGGCCAACTGGGAGCTGCGCCGCAGCGACGTCGCCGACGGGCTGGCCTCGATCTCCTGTGACCGCCTCGTCCTCGACCTCCTCGAGCCCGAGCGCGTCGTCGACGCCGCCGTGGCCGCGCTGCGCCCCGGCGGCCTGCTCTGCGCCTACACCCCGACGGTGCCGCAGGTCATGCGTCTGCGCGAGGCCTTGGACGCCGACGCGCGCTGGGGGCATGCCGAGACCGTCGAGACGCTCGTGCGGGGCTGGCACGTCGACGGCCTCGCGGTGCGGCCCAACCACCGCATGGTCGCCCACACCGCGTTCCTGTCGACGGCGCGCCGCCTCGCCGACGACGCGTCGCGCTGACCGCGGAGGGCGGAGGCGACCGCTCCTATACTCGTCGACGGGGTCGTTCCCGACATCCGACGCCCGAGGAGGTCGGCGATGGCAGACCAGAGCGCCGAGGCCGCCGCGCTCCGCCAGCAGGTCCGGGCGCTCGAGGAGGAGGCGCTGATCCTGCGCCGCCGCCTCGACGAGGCCCCCGGGCGCATCCGCGCCCTCGAGGAGCGCGTCCTCGAGGCCAAGCAGCAGCTGTCGACCGCGACCGCGCAGAACGCCAAGCTCGTCGAGACCCTGCGCGACGCCCGCGAGCAGATCGTCCAGCTCAAGGAGGAGGTCGAGAAGCTCTCGAGCCCGCCCTCGACCTTCGGGGTCTTCCTCGGGCGCAGCCCGAGCCAGCCGGCCGAGACCGAGGCCGAGGACGACGTCGGCGAGGTCATCGAGGTCTTCGGCCAGGGCCGCAAGATGCGGGTCTACGCCGGGGGCGGGGTCGACGTCGACGCGCTTCGCCCCGGCCAGGAGGTCATCCTCAACGAGGCCCTCAACGTCGTCGAGGCCGGCGACTACGAGACCGTCGGCGAGGTCATGTCGCTCAAGGAGCGCCTCGACGGCGAGCGCCTCCTCGTGCTCAACCACACCGACGACGAGCAGGTCGTCCGCGTGGCCGACCCCCTCGCCGACATCCCGCTGCGCGCCGGTGACACCCTCCTGGTCGAGCCGCGCTCGGGCTACGCCATCGAGCGCCTGCCCCGCCCTGAAGTCGAGGAGCTCATCCTCGAGGAGGTCCCCGACGTCGACTACGACGACATCGGCGGGCTCGGCTCGCAGATCGAGGCGATCCAGGACGCCGTCGAGCTGCCCTTCGTCCACGCCGACCTCTTCCTCGAGCACGACCTCAAGCCGCCGAAGGGGATCCTGCTCTACGGCCCGCCGGGCTGCGGCAAGACGATGATCGCCAAGGCGGTGGCCTCGAGCCTGGCCCGCCGGGTCGCCGAGAAGGAGGGCCGCGCCGACGCGCGCAGCTACTTCCTCAACATCAAGGGCCCCGAGCTGCTCAACAAGTACGTCGGCGAGACCGAGCGGCAGATCCGCCTCATCTTCCAGCGCGCCCGCGAGAAGGTCGAGGAGGGCTTCCCCGTCATCGTCTTCTTCGACGAGATGGACTCGATCTTCCGCACCCGCGGCTCCGGGGTCTCAAGCGACGTCGAGACGACGATCGTGCCGCAGCTGCTCAGCGAGATCGACGGCGTCGAGTCCCTCAAGGACGTCATCGTCATCGGCGCGTCGAACCGCGAGGACATGATCGACCCGGCGATTCTGCGCCCCGGACGCCTCGACGTGAAGATCAAGATCGAGCGGCCCGACGCCGAGGCCGCCCGCGAGATCTTCCGCATCTACCTGCACCCGAAGGTGCCGCTGCACCCCGACACCGTGAAGGCCTACGGCTCGGAGGAGGCCGCCTTCGACGCGCTCATCGACGACACCTGCGCGCGGATGTACGCCGAGTCCGGCGAGAACCGCTTCCTCGAGGTCACCTACGCCAACGGCGACAAGGAGATCCTCTACTTCCGCGACTTCAACTCCGGGGCGATGATCGAGAACGTCGTCGCCCGGGCGAAGAAGATGGCGATCAAGCGCTACCTCGACGAGGGGCAGCGCGGCCTCAAGGAGGACGACCTCGTCCGGGCGATCCGCGACGAGTTCAAGGAGAACGAGGACCTGCCGAACACGACGAACCCCGATGACTGGGCGCGCATCAGCGGCAAGAAGGGCGAGCGCATCGTCTACGTCCGTACCCTCGTCGGCGACGACGCCGAGCCCGGCAAGTCCATCGAGAACGTCAACACCGGCCAGTACCTCTGAGGTCCTCCGCCTCCTGTCCGACGACGCGGGACGGCGACGGCACCACCCGCGGCGACGCGTGGTGACGGCCGGCGTCGCGCCCGGGGTTCACCGCCCGCCGGTGGACCCGGTGGCGGGGGAGGCGTCGGCGGCGTCCCGCAGGGCCTCGGCCAGGGTGGCGACGACCCGCTCGGGCTCGTCGACGACGTCGTGCCAGGTGAACCTCCTGGCGGTGTAGCCGGCGGCGGCGAGGCGGTTGAAGCGCTCGGCGTCGCGGCGCCGCGCCTCGGCGCTGGTGTGGAAGCGCAGCCCCTCGGCCTCGGCGATCACGCCGGCCTCACGCCACAGCGCGTCGACGATCCCGATGCGCCCCGCCGCGTCCTCCACCTCGACGTTCCACTCCGGTGCCGGCAGTCCCGCGGTGGCGACGAGCTCGGCGAGCGTGCGCTCGAGCCAGGAGCGGAACACCGGGGCGCCGCCCGGATCGGTCGCCGCCCGCAGTGTCGCGACGCCGGGCCGGCCGGCGGTGAGCTCGCTGGCCCGCTGGTGGATCCACTTCGGTGCGGCGCCGAGGGCCACCGCGGCGTCGAGCAGCCGCAGGGTCTGCCCGGCCGGCCCGGTCGCGGCAAGGTCGCAGAGCGTGCGGGCCAGGCTCGTCAGGCGCAGGCCCCGGTCGGCGAGCACGTCGGCGCTCGGCAGGCGCCGCGAGAGGTGGACGATGACGCCAGCGGGCGCGCGGCGGCGGGCGTGCGGCACGGTGACGTGGACCGCGGCGGCTGCCTCGCAGACCTCGAGGCCGTGCAGGCGCGCGGCGCTCTCGTGGGAGACGACGCCGTCGGGCCAGCAGGCGAGGTAGGCGGTCATCTCCGGGGCCGGCTCGCCGCTGGCGGCGCGGAACCGCCAGACCCCACGGCGCAGCCCGACGATCTCCCCGCGCTCGCGCAGCGTGCGCAGCGCCGAGCGGCTCACGCCGAGCTCGCGGGCCTGGGCGGTCGCGAACTGCCCGTCCTGGCCCGCGGCGGCCTTGCGCAGCGCCGCCTGGGCCTGGCGCGAGGCCGAGGCGCCGCGAGCCGTGGCTCTGGCCGCGTGGGCCTCGGCCCGTTCGCGCTCGGTCGACGCCGGCCCCTGGCCGCCCGGTTGCGAGGACCGGCGCGTCGGGGGCTGGGGCGGGCGGTCGGTCGAGGACCGGCGCGGCGGGGGCTGGGTCGGGCGGTCGGTCGAGGACGGGCGCGGCGGCGGCTGGGTCGGGCGGTCGGTCGAGGGCCGGCGCGGCGGGGGCTGGGGCGTGGGGGAGTGCGAGGGTTCGTCCATGGCGCTCAGGGTCGCCCGCGGGCGCCGGTCCGCGCTGTCATCCGGCCACACCGCCTGTGGACGCGTCGACGGCGCGGTGGGGCCGAGCGCGGCTCACCCTCGCGCGGCGACGGTCGCGAGCAGACCAACGCAGGTGGTGAGACAACGGCGCGCCGTGGAGCCTGACGACTGCCCCTGTTGCCCTCGCGGCCGTCCGATCCACCGGGTGGTGGGCCCACGGCGCGCTCGGCGGCGCGGTTGCTGCACCACCTTGATCGGTGGGCGGTCTCGCGGTCGCGGGTGGCGACTCGCGGTCGCGGGTGGCGAGACTTCCGCGCGTCCGACCCCGCCGTTGCCGCACCACCGCAGCCTCGGCGATGCCAAGCCGTCGAGGTGGTGCGACCTCGGTGTGTCCGGCAGCGTTGTCGGAGCACCACCTCGGTGCGCCAAGCCCCGCGTCGCCCCGAAAGGCGTCGTCGCGCGCCGTGCCCTCACCACCTCCGCGCCCTGCCTGCACCACCGCTGCGCGCAACCCGCACCACCGCTGCCCGCAACCCCCACCAACGCGGCACCGCAGTGGTCGTCGCGGGCAACGCCCACCACCCTCGGGGGTCAAGTCCACACCGCCTCGGGCGGCACCGGAGCGCGGGGACGGGGGCGCCGGCCGCCTCAGGGCTTGAGCATCCGCTCGAAGCGGCGGGCCGCGACCGCGCCGCCGACCGCGGTCATCGCGAGGAGGAAGGCGACGTGGCCGAGGAGCACGGGCTCAATGGCGCCGAGGGTGAGCCCCCGCAGGAGCGCGGCGCCGTGGTAGAGCGGCGAGAGCTGGATGAACGGCTGCACCGCCTCGGGGTAGACCTCGAGCGGGAAGAACGTCGCCGAGAGCAGGAGCATCGGCAGGGTGACGACCTGCACGAGCTCGTTGTCCTGCCAGTCACGGATCCACGTCGCCGCGGCGGTGCCCACCGCAGAGAAGGCGAAGCCGATGAGCACCGCGCCGGGCAACGCGGCCAGCCCCCACCACGACGGGATCGTGCCGAGGGCGGCGGCGATGACGAGGAACGCCCCGGCGTACATGAGCCCCCGCAGCTGGCTGAAGGCGATCTCGCCGACGGCGAGGTCGAGCGGGCGCAGGGGCGTGGCGAGCATGCCGTCGTAGGTGCGCCAGAAGCGCAGCTTGACGAAGGTGTTCGTCGTCGACTCGAGGACGGCGCCGTTCATCGCGCTGACCGCGAGCATCGCCGGGGCGACGAAGGCCGCGTAGGCGACCGGCTCGCCGTCGGGCCCGACGACGCCGGGCACGAGCGAGCCGAGCCCGACGCCGATCGCGAGGAGGAAGAACACCGGCTCGAAGAAGCCGCTGAGGACGACGAACCAGAAGCGTCGGTAGAACAGGACGTTGCGCTCGATGACGACGCCGACGCGGCTGCCGCCGCCCTCCCGCAACCCGAGGGTGCGCATGAGCAGCGCGCTCATCGGGTCAGCCGCTCCGCGATCGTGCGCTCGGCCAGCGCCGCGCCGACGACGGCGAGGGTGGCGAGCACGGCGAGGTGGGCGGCGGCCGGCCACGCCGGGGGCGTGCCGAGGGCGGCCAGCCGCGCGAGCTCGGCGCCGTGCCACAGGGGCGAGAGCGGGGCGACGGCCTGCAGGGCCGCGGGCAGCCGGTCGATGGGGAAGAACGTCCCGCTGAAGAGGAAGAGCGGGACGATGCCGAAGCGCAGCAGCGCGGTCATCGCCTGGTGGTTGCGCACCCGGGCGGTGAAGGCGGTGACGAGGCCGGTGAAGGCCGCGGCGACGAGCATCGCTGCGCCCACGGCGACGAGGGTGCCGCCTGGCGGGGCGGCGCCGACCGCGACGATGACGACGCCGATGAGCAGCCCGGCGACGCCTGCCCGCAGGACGATGAAGGCGAGGTTGCCGAGGACGACGTCGAGGGGGCGCGCGGGGGTGGCGACGATGGCGTGGTAGGTGCGACGCCACTCGAGGCCGACCATGACCGGCCACAGCGCCTCCGAGGCGGCGAGCTGCATCGCGGTGGCCACGAGCAGCCCCGGCGCGAGGAAGGCGAGGTAGGACCCACCGGGTAGCGCGGCAGCCTGGGCGGGGTCGGCGACCGCGCCGATGCCGAGGCCCATCGCCAGGAGATAGAGCAGCGGGTTGAGCAGGGCGCTGGCCACCGCGCTGCGGAAGGTCCGCCGCGCGGCGAGCACCCGGCCCTCGAGGACGCTCGTCGCCCTCGCCAGCGCCGAGGGGGTCGCCCTCGTGTCGGTGTGGGTGTCGGTGGCCATCGCCGCGGCGCTCAGTCGACGAGGGTGCGCCCGGTCAGGCGCAGGAAGACGTCCTCGAGGCCGGCCCGTCGCGGCAGTAGCGGCACGCGGGCCAGCCCCCGGTCGGCGAGCTCGCCGATGGCGCTGTCGGCGTCGGCGGTGTAGAGCAGCACCCGGTCGGGCAGCACCTCGGTGCGCAGCGCGACGGCCTCGATCGCTGAGAGGTCGAGCTCCTCGGCGGGGGCGTGGAGCTCGACGACCTCCTTGGAGGCGTAGCGGGCGATGAGGTCGGCGGGGGTGCCCTCGGCGACGATGCGCGCCCGGTCCATGACGACGAGGCGGTCGCAGAGCTGCTCGGCCTCGTCCATGTAGTGGGTCGTGAGGATGAGCGTGGCGCCCTCGCGCTTGAGTCGGCGCAGACGGTCCCAGAGGACGTGGCGCGCCTGGGGGTCGAGCCCGGTCGTCGGCTCGTCGAGCAGGATCATGTCGGGGCGGTTGACGAGCGCGCGGGCGATCGTCAACCGCCGCCGCATCCCACCCGAGAGGGTCTCGGTCTTGGCGCTGGCCCGCTCGGTGAGCTCGGCGAAGGCGAGGAGCTCGGCGACGCGATCCCGGAGCACGCTGCGCGGCAGGCCGAAGTAGCGCCCGTAGATGTAGAGGTTCTCCCACGCGGTGAGCTCGCGGTCGAGGTTGTCCTCCTGGGGCACGACCCCGAGGCGGGCGCGGACCTCGGTGCCCTCGCCGACGGGGTCGCGGCCGAGGACGCGCAGGGACCCCTCGCTCGGCGGGCTGACCGCGCCGATCATCCGCATCGTCGAGGACTTGCCCGCCCCATTGGGGCCGAGGAAGCCGAACGCCTCGCCGCGCTCGACGCGGACGTCGATCGCGTCGACGGCGGTGAAGTCGCCGAAGCGCTTGGTCAGCGCCCGGGCGTCGATGACGGGCTCGGTGGTCACGTCCGCGGACGCTAGCAGCGGGGGGCTGGACCCGCCGTCGCGGGCACCGCTGCCCGCTCGCCCGATCGGGGGCGTGTGCGCCCCCCGGCGCGGGCGTACGCTCGGGGGGCGCCCAGCCGGGTGCCGCGACCCTGCGCGAGGACGCCCGTGGCCATCACCAAGTACCTCGGCACCGAGACCGAGTTCGGCATCGCCGTGGTCGGCCGTCCCGACTTCAACCCGGTCCTGGCCTCCTCCCTCGTCGTCAACGCCTACGCCGCCGACGAGCGCCATCGCACGCGCTGGGACTACGAGGACGAGAACCCGCTGCGCGACGCCCGCGGCTTCAGCCAACCCGGCGCCGCCGAGCCGCCGGAGGAGGAGGACGCCGGCCTCGCCAACGCGATCCTCTCGAACGGCGCGCGCTTCTACGTCGACCACGCCCACCCGGAGTACTCCTCCCCGGAGTGCTCGAACCCACGCGACGCGGTGATCTGGGACAAGGCGGGGGAGCGGATCCTCGAGGTCGCCGCCGAGCGCGCCGCGGCGACGCTGCGCCACGACCCCGAGGGCGGAGCGGGACGCATCGTCATCAGCAAGAACAACACCGACGGCAAGGGCGTCGCCTACGGCATGCACGAGAACTACATCGTCGATCGGGCGCTGCCGTTCGGCGAGCTGACCCGCCAGCTCATCCCGTTCTTCGTCTCCCGGCAGGTCCTCGTCGGCGCGGGCCGCGTCGGCAACGAGTTCGGCCTCGCCGACGTGCCCTACCAGATCAGCCAGCGCGCGGACTTCTTCGAGACCGAGCTCGGCCTCGAGACCACGCTCAAGCGCCCGATCATCAACACCCGCGACGAGCCGCACGCCGATCCCGAGCGCTTCCGCCGCCTCCACGTGATCATCGGCGACGCGAACATGAGCGAGGTCGCGACCTACCTCAAGCTCGGGGCGACCGCGCTCGTGCTGTCGATGGCCGAGGACCGCGTCCTGCCCCAGCCGCCCGCCCTCGTCGAGCCGGTGCGCTCGCTGCACCGCATCAGCCACGACCTCAGCGTCACGACGACGGTGCCGTTGCAGGACGGGCGCGAGGTCACCGCGCTGGACCTGCAGACCCACTACCTCGAGCATGCGCGCAAGTACGCCGAGGAGGGCAGGGCGCCGGCGTGGGCCGGTGACGTCCTCGCGGTGTGGGAGCGCTTCCTCGACGGGATGGCCCGCGACCCGTTGAGCCTCGACGGGGTCGTCGACTGGGTGACGAAGTACGGCTTGCTGCGCCGCTACGTCGAGCGCGACGACCTCGACTGGGACGCCGCCAAGCTCAAGCTCATCGACGTGCAGTACCACGACGTGCGCCGGGACAAGGGCCTCTACAACCGCCTCGTCGCCGGCGGCCGCGTCGAGCGCCTCGTCGGCGAGGACGAGGTCGCCCACGCCGTCGAGCATCCGCCCGAGGACACGCGCGCCTACTTCCGGGGCCGGTGCCTGGCGAAGTACCGCGACGAGCTCACCGCCGCGGGGTGGGACTCGCTGATCTTCGACGTCGGCGGCGACAGCCTCCAGCGCGTGCCGATGATGGACCCCGGCAGGGGAGGGGCCGAGGCCACCCGGGCGCTCATCGACGCCTCGCCCACGGCCGCGGCGCTGCTGGCCCGACTCCAGCGCGGGGCCTGATGAGCGGGTGGCCGTGTCCAGCGCCGGTCGGCCACCTACACTGGCCTGACCCGCGAGGCAGGAGCGAACGCCCATGAGCGACGGCGGTCAGGTCCGCAAGAACCGCCCGAAGCAGGATGAGGAGTCGTCCGAGGCGGCTCCCGAGGCCACCGAGTCGGTTGACACCTCCGA
>JAWOAS010000095.1:0-8240 GCA_046498405.1 Egibacteraceae bacterium | reverse complement strand
CCGCGCGCTGGGACGAGCCGCACGACCGCGCCGCCCTCGGCGGCAGCCCGTTCGGGCGGGGCACGCCGCCGTCGCCACGGGCCTGAGCCCAGCCCTGGGCGTGCGACGATGGAGGCCATGGACTCCACCCGCGTCGACCGCTGGCTCTGGGCGGTCCGGGTCTACAAGACCCGGCAGGCCGCCAACGAGGCCTGCCGCGCCGGGCACGTCCGTGTCAACGACGGGCGCGTCAAGCCCTCGGCGTCGGTCCGCGTCGGTGACACCGTCAGCGCCCGCGCCGGCGGCCGCGAGCGGGTCCTCGAGGTCGCCCGCGTCATCGACAAGCGGGTCGGCGCCCCGGCCGCCGCGGAGTGCGTCATCGACCGCAGCCCGCCGCCGGCCCCGCCCGAGCCCGCCGCCGGCGCCGACCGCGCCCGCGGCGCCGGGCGGCCCACCAAGCGCGAGCGCCGCCAGCTCGAGCGCGCCCGCGGCCTCGACCGGTCCCGCGGACGCCGCGAACGCTGACGCCGCGCGGGGCAGCCGCGGCCGGCGGCCTACCCTGGCGCGGTGATGACGACCGCTCCGGCCCCCGCGGACCTGCGCCGCCGTCTCGGCGGCCTCATGCTCCGCGACGAGCGGCGCCTGCGCCGGCGCCTCGACCGCGCCCGCCGCCGCGACGGTGAGCGGCGCGACGCCGCCCTGGCGGCCCTCGCCGAGGAGGTCGCCTCCGCCGAGCGCCGCCGCGCCCGCCGGCAGGCCGCGGTGCCGACGGTGCACTACCCCGCGGAGCTGCCGATCAGCTCCGCGCGCGACGAGCTCGCCGAGGCGCTGTCGGCCCACCAGGTCGTCGTCGTCGCCGGGGAGACCGGCTCGGGCAAGACCACGCAGCTGCCCAAGCTCTGCCTCGAGCTCGGCCGCGGGGTGCGCGGGATGATCGGCCATACCCAGCCACGGCGCCTCGCCGCGCGCAGCGTCGCCACGCGCATCGCCGACGAGCTCGACGTCGAGCTCGGCAGCGCGGTCGGCTACCAGGTGCGCTTCACCGACACGACGAGCGAGGACACCCTCGTCAAGCTCATGACCGACGGCGTCCTGCTCGCCGAGACCCGCCACGACCCCGCGCTGCGCGCCTACGACACGATCATCATCGACGAGGCCCACGAGCGCAGCCTCAACATCGACTTCCTCCTCGGCTACCTCACCCAGCTGCTGCCGCGCCGTCCCGACCTCAAGGTCATCATCACCTCGGCGACGATCGACACCGCCCGCTTCGCCGAGCACTTCGACGCCCCCGTCGTCGAGGTCTCCGGGCGCACCTACCCCGTCGAGGTGCGCTACCGCCCCTTCGAGGACGACGACCGCGACCAGGGCGAGGCGATCGTCGACGCCGTCGCCGAGCTCGCCGCCGAGGGCCCCGGCGACGTGCTCGTCTTCCTTCCCGGCGAGCGCGACATCCGCGAGGCCGCCGAGGCCCTGCGCCGCGCCGAGCCGGGCCTCGAGGTCCTGCCGCTCTACGCCCGCCTGTCGCCCGCCCAGCAGCAGCGCGTCTTCGCGCCCCACCGCGGCCGGCGGGTCGTGCTCGCGACGAACGTCGCCGAGACGAGCCTGACCGTGCCCGGCATCCGCTACGTCGTCGACGTCGGCACCGCGCGCATCTCCCGCTACAGCCAGCGCACGAAGGTCCAGCGCCTGCCGATCGAGAAGGTCTCGCAGGCCTCGGCCCGTCAGCGCGCCGGGCGCTGCGGCCGTCTCGCCGACGGCATCTGCATCCGCCTCTACGACGAGGCCGACCACGACGCCCGCCCCGCCTACACCGAGCCGGAGATCCTGCGGACCAACCTCGCCTCGGTGATCCTGCAGATGACCGACCTCGGCCTCGGCGACGTCGCCGCCTTCCCGTTCCTCGACCCGCCCGACCGCCGCAGCGTCCGCGCCGCCGTCGGGCTGCTCCACGAGCTCGGCGCGATCGACCGCCCGGCCCTCGACGGCAGCCAGCAGCTCACCGACATCGGCCGGACCCTCGCGCGCCTTCCCGTCGACCCGCGCCTCGGGCGGATGATCGTCGCCGCCGACGCCGAGGGCGCGCTGTCGGAGGTCCTCGTCATCGCCGCGGCGCTGTCCTCGCAGGACCCGCGGCTGCGGCCGCCCGAGCAGGAGCGCGCCGCCGACGCCTCCCACGCCCGCTTCGCCGACCCCTCCTCGGACTTCCTCACCCTCCTCGAGCTGTGGCGCTACCTCACCGAGCAGCGCCGGGCGTTGTCCTCGAGCGCCTTCCGCCGCCAGTGCAAGGCCGAGTTCCTCCACCACCTCCGCGTGCGTGAGTGGCAGGACCTCCACGGCCAGCTGCGCGAGGCCGCCAAGGAGGTCGGCCTGTCGCGCTCGCCGACCCCCGCCGAGCCCGCGCAGGTCCACCGCGCGGTCCTCGCCGGCCTGCTCTCCCAGATCGGCGTGCAGCCCACCGACGGACGCGACTACGAGGGCGCCCGGGGCACGCGCTTCGTGCTGTGGCCCGGCACCGCCGTCGAGGGCCGCCCACCGTGGGTCATGGCCGCCGAGCTCGTCGAGACCTCACGGCTGTTCGCCCGCACCGTCGCGGCGATCGACCCGGCGTGGGCCGAGGAGCTCGCCGGGCACCTCGTCGACCGCCACTACGGCGAGCCGCGCTGGGACGCCCGCCGCGGCGTGGCCGTCACCGAGGAGAAGGTCACCCTCTACGGCGTCACGCTCGTCGCCGACCGCACCGTGCCCTACCACCGCGTCGACCGCGCCGGTGCGCGTGAGCTCCTCCTGCGCCACGGCCTCGTCGAGGGCGACGTCGGCCACCCCGTCGTCACGGCGAACCGCCGTCTCCTCGACGAGCTCGCCGACCTCGAGGACCGCGCGCGCCGCCGCGACCTCGTCGCCGACCCCGAGCAGCTCCTCGCGCTCTACGACGCCCGCGTGCCCGACCACGTCGTCTCCGCAGCGCACTTCGCCTCCTGGTGGAAGGCCGCCCGCGCCGAGCAGCCCGACCTCCTGGCCTTCACCGCCGAGGACCTCCTCAACGCCGAGGCGCCGGCGCTGGCCGAGGGCGCCTTCCCCGACGCCTGGCACCACGACGACCTCACCTTCGACCTGTCCTACCGCTTCGCCCCCGGCGAGCCCGACGACGGCGTCACCGTCGAGGTCCCGCTGGCCGCCCTGGCGCGCCTGCCCGCCTGGACCTTCGACTGGCAGGTCCCCGGGCTGCGCGCCGAGCTCGTCACCACGCTCGTGCGCGGCCTGCCCAAGGCGGTGCGCCGCGAGCTCGTGCCGATCCCCGAGACCGTCGAGCGCGTCCTGGCCCGCCTCGCGCCGACGCCCGAGCCGCTCGTCGACGCCCTCGCCCGGCAGCTGCGGCGCGAGGGCGTCGACGTCGCCCCCGAGGCCTTCGACGTCGCGGCGCTGCCCGCGCACCTGCGGATGCGCATCCGCGTCGTCCACGACGGGGCCACCCTCGCCGAGGGCGAGGACCTGCCCGCCCTGCAGGGCGAGCTCGCCGGGCGCGGTCGCGCGGTCGTGGCCGACCTCGCCGAGGGCCTCGAGACCAGCGGCGCGACCTCCTGGGCCTTCGGCACGCTGCCGCCGGTCGTCGAGCTCGCCGGCGAGGGCGGGGTCCTGCGCGGCTACCCGGCCCTCGTCGACGAGGGCGAGTCGGTCGGCGTGCAGGTGCTGTCGACGCCGGAGAAGCAGCGCCAGGCGATGTGGCGCGGCACCCGCCGGCTGCTGCGGCTGTCCGCCCCGCTGCCGACCAGGGTGCTGCAGGGCGCGCTCTCGCGGGAGGACAAGCTCGCGCTGTCGCGCAACCCGCACGGCAGCGTCGGCGCGCTCCTCGAGGACGCCGCTGCCTGCGCGGTCGACGCGCTCATGGCCTCCGCCGGCGGCCCGGCGCGTGACCCCGACGGCTTCGCCGCCCTGCGCGAGGCCGTCGCCTCCGGCCTCACCGACGCGGTGCTCGCGATCCTCGGCGAGGTCCGCCGGGTCCTCGACGCCGCCGCCGCGGTCGAGCCGCGCCTCGCCCGGCTCGACGGCGGGGACCTCGCCGACAGCGTCGCCGACGCCCGGGCGCATCTCGGCCGCCTTGTCGGCCCCGGCTTCATCGCGCGCACCGGCCGGCAGCGCCTCGGTGACCTGCCACGCTACCTCGAGGGCATCGGCGTGCGCCTCGACAAGCTCCCCCGGTCACCTGAGCGGGATCGCGAGCTCACCGCGCGGGTGACCGCGGTCGAGCGCGCCTACACCGACCTCGCACGACGGGTGGGCCCGCGGGCGGTGCCGATCCGGTGGATGCTCGAGGAGCTCCGCGTCAGCCTCTTCGCCCAGCAGCTCGGCACGCGCCAGCGGGTCTCCGAGCAGCGCGTCCTGCGCGCGATCGAGGACGCGCAGCAGCGCTGAGTCCTGCCGGCTCGCGCCGCGGTCGCCCTGGTCCGGGGTGCCGGGGCGCCGGCACCGGCCGTTTCCCCGTACGAGATCCTGGGTAGCGCCCCGCCAAGTCACGGTTCCTCGCCTGACCGTGGGGAGGGGTTCATCATGGCGGCCGTCGACACGCCGCGCGCGGCGCCCACCGACCGCGCGCGGCAGGTGCACCGCGAGCTCGCCGAGGCCACCGGGGTCGCCCTGCCGGTGCGTCTGTGGGACGGCAGCGAGCTCGGACCCGAGGCGGACTACCGCATCGTCCTCGAGCATCCCGAGGCACTCCGGGCTCTGCTGCTGCCGCCCTCGGACCTCTCGGCGGGCGAGGCCTACGTCGTCGGCCATGTCGACGTCGAGGGCGACCTCGTCGCGGCGATGGCCGAGTTCGAGGGGCTGGCCGAGCGTCGCCCACCGGCCGCGCACCTCGTGCGGCTGGTCGGCCATCTCCTCGCGCACCGCAGACCGACCTCGGACGCCCGCCAGCACCGCGCGAGGCTGCGGGGACGCCGCCGCAGCAAGCGACGCGACCGCGAGGCGATCGCCTTCCACTACGACCATCCCCAGGCGCTCTACGACGCCTTCCTCGACGACGAGCTCGTCTACTCCTGCGCCTACTTCGACGACCCCGACGGGTCGCTCGATGCCGCGCAGCGCCGCAAGCTCGACCTCGTCTGCCGCAAGCTCCGCCTCGGCCCGGGCAGTCGGCTGCTCGACATCGGCTGCGGCTACGGGTCCCTGCTGGCTCACGCAGCGGAGCGCTACGGCGCGACCAGCGTCGGGGTGACCCTCTCGGAGCGGCAGGTCGAGATCGGCCGTCGCCGTCTCGCCGACCGCGGCCTCGACGATGTCGCCGATGTGCGCCTGCAGGACTACCGCGACGTCGAGGGCAGCTTCGACGCGGTCTGCTCGATCGGGATGATCGAGCACGTCGGCCCTCAGCAGCTCGGGCCCTACCACGAACGGGTGGAGGGTCTGCTGCGCCCGGGCGGGCTCGCGCTGACCCATGGGATCGTCACCGGTGACGCCGACTGGGTGCGGCGCGGCTCCGAGCGGACCTTCATCTCCAAGCACGTCTTCCCCGACGGCGGCCTCGTGCCCGCCTGGCGGGTCGTGCGTGACGCCGAGCGCGCCGGTCTCGACCTCCTCGACGTCGAGCAGCTCCGGCCCCACTACGCCCTCACGCTGCGCGCATGGGTGCGTCGCCTCGAGGAGCGCCATGACGAGGTCGTCGCGGCGGTCGGCGAGCGGACCTTCCGCACGTGGCGCGCGTACATGGCAGGGTCCGCGGCCGCCTTCGAGGCCGGTCGCATCGGTGTCGTGCAGGTGCTGCTCGGCAAGGGCGCCGACGTGCCACTCGGTCGCGAGTGGATGCTGCCTCGAGCGTAGGCGGCGCGTCGCGACGCTACGCCGCCCGGCGGGACTCCGGGGCCATCGCCGCGGTCCGGGAGCGGGAGGCCGGGGCGCGCAGCCCGCCTGGCGGGTCGTGCGCGACCCGCGCTCACCCGCCGGCGTCGAGCGCTACCCGCCGTCACCCTCCGGCGCGGCGTCATCCTCGGCAGCGGCAGGCTCGAGGCTGAGCTCGCCGCTTGCCGGCAGCAGCTCGATCCAGGACTGCCCTGGGGCGAGGGGGAAGGCCGCGCCCTCGGGGGTCAGCACCTCGAGGTGGCCGTCACGGGAGGCCTTCTGCCAGGAGGCCTCGAAGGCCCGTCCGTCGCGCAGCACGGTCGCTGAGCCACGGCCGATGAGGTCGATCGGCAGGCGCTCGTCGTCGGTGACGGCGATCTCGAGGACGACGACGGTCTCACCGCCGAGTCGCGCACCGGAGGTCGCGGTGTGCTCCCCGCCGTCCTGCAGCCGCAGCCACCGCTCGGCCTCATCGCTCCACACCCAGCCTGAGCTGCCCGCCTGCGGGTAGGTGATCCGTGCGGAGGCGGTCGCCGAGCCGCCGGCCGGGGCGTCGGCGAACGTCCAGGCGGTCGAGGCTGGCGGCAGCTCGTCGCCCGCCGCCCACAGGCCGGCGGTATCGACGTAGAGGTTGTGCGGCGCGGCGCGCTCGTCGCTGCGCCGCCAGCCCTCGCTCTGGCCCTCCGAGATCACGACGGGCAGCGCGGCTCGGAGCTCCTCCTCGACGGGGCCGTGCGCGCCCGACATCGCGTAGACCGGCTGCAGCGGCGGCAGGAGATCGGCGTCGAGGAGGCGCCCTGACCTCACGGGTCCGATCTCGCCTGGGTCGCGGGAGTGGAACAGCGCGATGAGCCGGGTGGCGCCCTCGACCGGCTCGACGACGACCACGTCGGCGTCCTCGACGCCGCTCTGCGGGCGTGCGGGCGCGAGGTTGTCGATCTTCACCGCCAGCGGGGGGCGCTCGAGCGCCGCGGCGTCGTCGACGGGCTGGCCGGTCAGCGGGTAGGCGCCGCGGCCCTCGCCGACCTGCCCGCCGTCGCCGTGCTCGGTGGTCTCGGGATCCGCCTCGTCGTCGCGGCCCTCGTCGTCGCGGCCTTCGTCAGCGGGGCCGCAGGAGGCCAGGGCGAGGAGCATGAGGAGGAGGCCGACGAGGCGAGGCATGCCGAGTGTCCTTCCGCGGAAGCGGGTCGGGTCGCGTTCGTCGACCGTTCGGGCGACGATGCGGAGGAGCAACGTAGCGTTCAGTCGTGCCGCTCATCTCGCGGAGCGGCGACCATGAGGACAGGACGTGCCCCTCCCCGGGACGGCGCTCGTTGCGCGCTCGCCCGGTCGAGGGGCGGCGCGCTACCGTCGTGTCGTGCCGGGTGGACCTTGACGGTCGCTGCCGCGGCTGGGCCGAGTTCCCGGGCGGGGACACGGCGAGGGGAGGGGGTGAGCGCTCGTGGTGAGAGAGGCACCTCCGGGGCATCGTGGCCGCTACGCGCGAGGCAGTGTCGAGTTCTCCCGGGTCGCCAACCTGAGCGATGCGTTGTTCGCCATCGCGATGACGCTGCTGGTGCTGCGCATCGAGGCGCCCGACGCCGAAGGCGACGCGTTGGCCGGCGCGGTCATCGCCCAGTGGCCGCAACTGCTCGCCTTCGTCATCAGCTTCGCTGTGGTCGCGCACTTCTGGTGGGTGCACCACGGGTTCGTCGCGATGCTCGAGGTGTGGGAGCCGGGGCTCGTCGCGATCACGCTCGTCCTCCTCGGCGCGATCGCGCTCGTGCCCTGGCCGACGAGCCTGATCGGCGTCGATCCCACGGCTCGCGCCGCAGTGGTGCCCTACCTGGGCCTCGTGGCGGTGATCGCGGTGTTGCACGTCCTGCTCCTGCTGCGCGCCTGGCAGGTTGACGCCTGGCGCGCACCGGCGCCTGCGGCCGCCTTCCGTTGGAGCGTGCTCAGCTGGGGGTCGAGTGCTCTGGTGACGTTCCTCGCCATCGGGGTGGCGCTCTGGGTGCCCGTCCTCGGGATTGCAACCTTGCTGCTCACGTGGCCGGTGGAGGCCCTCGTCGGTCGTTTCGCTCCCGAGACCTGCCGTCCCTGGGTCTGAGCCTGCCGAGGGTCTGCGCCAGCGCCCCGGCGGTCGCGGCGCTCGGTCTGCCCGACCGGGCCGATCGATCGGCGTCGCGGGGTAGGTCCGCTGGGGTGAAGACCGCCCCGGGCCCTGCAGCAGGACGAGGACGACACCGAGGCTGTGTGCTGCCGCAGCTCGATGTGTCCGTGCGCTGACCCATCGGCGGCGGTGCGTTCCCGATGCTGGGGCGTCTCAGCCGACGGTCAGCCTTCCTGCTGGCAGGGGTGTGCGCCCCGGGGGTGGCCGGGGCGCGGCGAGGGTGGGGGTGGAGCGGTTTTAGAGGCCGAGGGTGGGCTGCTCGGGCGCCGGTGGC
>JAWOAS010000084.1:0-77910 GCA_046498405.1 Egibacteraceae bacterium | reverse complement strand
TCATCGTGAGCCTCTGGTTCGCCGTCGGCGGGTTCGTGCTCATGCTCGCCAGCGCGATCTACGGCGGCACCCAGCTCAAGCGGCTCGGGGCAGACCAGAACAGCGATCTTGGAGGGCAGGTGCGCGGCGGCTTCGATCAGTACATGCGCGACAAGCGCGATCGGGGCAAGCGCAGCGAGTAGGCCGAGGGCCCACCGCGTCGGGCGTGGCCCGGCGCCCTGCGTCAGCGCGCTCGGGACGACCCCCGTGACACCACGCTCTGCCACATCTCGCGCGCCCGGCGACGGAGTTGCTCGCTGCGCGTGTACGGAGCCGGCACCGCGGCGGTGAGCCCCGCGAGCGCCCGCTCGGCCGCGACCGCCTCCTCCTCGTCGACCTCAGGGGCGAAGCGCGCGCGTCCGGAGGCCGCGGCGAGGCGGTGCGCCGGCGCGTCGGCGCCGGCCGCGGCGAGCGCGGCGATGCGCGTGAGGGTCTCCCGGTCGGTCTCCGAGGCGCGTGGGCGCACGCCGAGGCCGGCGCCGAGACGCAGCGCGGCCTGGCGGCTGCGACGGATGCGCTCGCGCGGATCCGCCGGGCCCCCGGCGCGCCGGGCGCGCAGCACGAGGGCGCCGGCCGCGGCCACGCCGGCGAGCAGCGCGAGCGCCGGCGCCCAGCCCAGCCCGGCGTCCTCGCCGCCCGCCGCCGGGTCGGCCTCGGCGGCGCTGGCGTCGGCGCCCTCGCCCTCGAGCTCGGGCACGACACCGTCGGGGCCAGCGGCCTCGTCGGCGTCGTCCCCCTCGGCGGGCTCGTCCGGGGCGCCGGCGAGGTCGCCGGCGGCGGTGTCGGCGGCGAGGAGGTCGCCGCCGGAGGGCACGAGGACGTTGCCGTCGCTGCGCGGCGTCGGCTCGAAGGGGACCCATCCCGCCCCGGGCAGGAGGACCTCGACCCAGGCGTGGGCGTTGGCGTCGGAGACCTGCCAGACGCCCTCGTCGGCGTCGACGAGCTCACCGGGGGTGTAGCCCACGGCGACGCGGCTCGGCACGTCGAGGGTGCGCAGCATGAGCGCCATCGTCGCGGCGAACTGCTCGCAGTAGCCGACCCGGGCCTCGAGGAAGTCGACGAGGGCCCCACCGGAGTGGCCGATCGGGGGGTCGAGCGAGTAGGTCCAGGACTGCAGCTCCCGCTGGATCGCGAGCGCCTGGCGCAGCGGGGTGTCGGCGCCGGCGGCGGTCGTGATCTCCTCGGCGAGTGCCCCGAGCTCGTCGGGTACCGAGGGCGGCAGGTCGGTGAGCGCGCTGTCGGGCGCGAAGCCCTCGGCGCCGTCGAGCCGCTCGGGATCGGGGTCGGGCAGCGCCGCGGTGACCTCGTAGGCGTCGCCGGCGCCGAGGCGCTCGCCGCGCTCGAGGGTGAGCGTGCCCGAGCGGGGGTCGTGCTGGAAGACCTCGGCACGGGGTCCGTCGACGCCGATCGGCGGGTAGGGCGCCGGCACGAGCACGGCGTCGAGGTCGAGGACGTCGACGGCGACGGTGAGCTCCTCGGCCGCCCCGGGGGTGACCTCGGGCTCGATGCCGTCGGCGACCGTCGTGCCCTGGATGCGCTCGGTCGTCCACTGCTCGTCGTCGTAGACGTCGAGGGCGGTCGTGCGCAGGTAGACCGGGCGCGGGCTGCGGACCTCGAGTATCGGCCCGGTGTCCTCGGCGGTCAGCGCCGGTCGCAGGTCGACCATGGGGTTGGTCGTCACCGTCGAGCCGCCGCCCCCGCGCACCTCGTAGAGGGGCGGCTCGTCGAAGCCCGGCAGCGCCTCGGCGAGGGTGAGCGCGGCCACCGTCGCTGCGGCGAGCATCGCCGCTGCGGCGGCCAGCGCGCCCGGCCTCGGCCGGGGGGCCCGCCCACCGCTCCAGCGGCTGAGGTCGAGGGCGCCGGTGGCCGCGAGCACGAGCCCTGAGACCGCGAGCAGGGGCACGACGAGCCAGAGCCCGCGGGTGTCGACGAGGGGCAGGGGGACGGCGAAGGCCACGACGGCGAGGGCGAGCGTCGGCAGGGCAGCGGCGCGCACGAGCAGCGTCTCGGCCAGGGCGGTGGCCAGCAGCCACACCGCGCTCGTCGCCAGCAGGAGCAAGGGGGCGCCCGGCGCGACGGGCGCCACGCTCTCGGCGATCGCCTCGGGCAGCGCGGCGAGGAGGTCACGGGCGACCTCGAGGGTCTCGCGCGTTGGCACGACCCCGGCCAGCGTCGTCGTGGGGGCCAGCAGGGCCGAGGAGAAGACCACCCAGCCGATCAGGGCGACGAGCCACCGCAGGGGCCCGCCCAGCGGCAGGCGGCTCGCGGCCCACGCCAGCGCGCTCGCGCCGAGCCCCGCAGCGGCCAGCGGGGCGAGCCAGGCCGTGCCCTCGAAGACCTCGCCCAGCGGCGCGGCGGTCGCGGCGACGAGGAGCAGGAGCAGGACGAGCCGGCCGAGCCCGGCCTGCGGGAGCGCCGCTGCTGCTGCCGGCGGCGACTGCGGCGAGCGCGGCGCCGACGGGCCGTCGGTGCGGGGCGGATCGGCCAGCGCGGTCACGTCGCGACCCGGCGGCGTCGTGGGGCGGTTAGGGCCTGCCGCCAGCCCTCGGCGACGCCGTCGGCGAGCGAGCCGGCGCGCCAGCGCGCGAGCCGCAGCAGGGCGACGAGGTCCTCGGCGCGGTCGGCGGCCTCGCCCGAGGGGTCGGTGGCCACGAGGGCGACCGCCCCGGGCAGGGAGCGGCCGGTGCGCAGCAGCGCCATGACGTCGGGCGCGTCGCTGAGGGCGCCACCGTCGCGCGGTGGGGCGAGCACCGCGACGACGAGGCCGGTGGCCAGCCCGCGCCGGAGCCCGTCGAGGGTGGCAGCGAGGCGGTCGGCGTGGCTGGGCTCGACCTCGGCGAGGCGCTCGAGGTGGGCCTCGACCCGCGCGGCCGGGCGGAGGTCGCGGTCGTCCTGGAGCACGAGTCGGACCTCGTAGCCGCGTCGCTCGAGGTGGACGCAGGCGCTGGCCGCCGCGCTCACCCCGCGCTCGAAGGCCGCCCGCCCCGGCGGGCCACCCTGGCGCGCGCGGGTGTCGAGGACGACGGTGGCCTGCGCCGCCCACGGCTGCTCGTGCTGGCGCACCATGAGCTTGGCCCGCCGCGCGGTCGACGGCCAGTGCACCCGACGCAGGTCGTCGCCGGGGTGGTACTCCCGCATCGTGTGGAACTCGTCGCCGACGTCGAGGAGACGGCGCCGCTCGGCCGCGCCGCCGCCGAGGGACGTGCCCGGCAGCCGGCCGGAGGGCAGGTCGACGAGGCGCGGCCAGACGAGCACCGTCGAGGTCGCCTCGTAGCGGCGGCGCTGCTCGGCGAGGCCGAAGGGGTCGCGCACGGCGATCGACAGCGGCCCGACGTGCCAGCGGCCGCGGCCGGGGGGCAGGGCCTCGTAGGAGGCCGTGCGCGTCGCCCGCGGCGGCAGCCCGCTGAGCAGCGCCCGCGGCGCCGCGGCGACACCCGACCGGAGGGTGGCGAGCGCCGGGGGGCAGGCGTCCTCGGCGAGCAGGGTCCCGAGCGGCAGGCGGCCGTCATTGCGCAGGTCGATCGCGACCTCGAAGGGCTCGTCGGGCTCGAGGCGCTCCGGTGCGACCCGCCGGCGCGCCGCCACCGCGGCGGTCGCGAGCTGGACCGAGGCGGTGGCGAGGGCGACGAGGGCGACGGCGGCCACCGCCACGGCGTAGAGCTCGCCGATGCCGAGGACGCGGCCGGCGGCCAGGGCGGCGACCGCGCCGAGGAGCAGGGCGAGCCCCCGTCGGGTCGGCACGGCCTAGCCCCGTCCGGTGGGCACCGGCAGGCTCGCCACGACGTCGTCGAGGACGTCGTCGGCGCCGCGGCCGGCGAGTTGGGCCTCGGGGGTGAGCACGAGCCGGTGGGAGAGCACCGGGCCGACGAGTGCCTTGACGTCGTCGGGCAGCACGTAACTGCGGCCCTCGCCGCCACCGGCCAGGGCCCGGGCCCCGCGCAGCAGGGCCAGCGAGGCGCGCGGCGAGGCGCCGAGCTCGACGTCGGGGTGCCCACGCGTGGCCCGGACGAGCTCGACGACGTAGCGCTGCACGCTCGGGTCGGCGTGGACCGCCTTGACGGTCTCGATGAGCCCCGCGACCCCGCGCGCGTCGGCGACCGGCTCGATCGTGCCGACCCGGTCGCCGCCACTGTGGGCCTCGAGGACCTCGAGCTCGGCCTCGACCGAGGGGTAGCCGATCGACAGGCGCATCATGAAGCGGTCGCGCTGGGCCTCGGGCAGCGGGTAGGTCCCCTCGAGCTCGATGGGGTTCTGCGTGGCGATGACCATGAACGGCACGCCGAGGCCGTGGGAGCGGCCGTCGACGGTGACGGTGCGCTCCTCCATGGCCTCGAGCAGCGCCGACTGGGTCTTCGGCCCCGCGCGGTTGATCTCGTCGCCGAGGACGATGTTGGCGAAGACCGCGCCGGGCTTGAACTCGAAGTCGCCGCGCTCCTGGTGGTAGACGGTCACGCCGGTGATGTCGCTCGGCAGGAGGTCGGGGGTGAACTGGACCCGGCGCACGCTGCAGGCGATGGACCGGGCCAGCGCCTTGGCGAGGAGGGTCTTGCCGACGCCGGGGACGTCCTCGAGCAGGAGGTGGCCCTCGGCGAGCAGGGCGATGAGGGCGAGCCGCACGACGTCGGGCTTGCCCTCGAAGACCTCGGTGACGTTGGCCTCGATCGCCCGGAAGCCCGCGGCGAGTCGCGCGACGTCGTCCTGGGCGTGGCGATCGGTCAAGGGGGGCTCCTCGTCGGCGCGGGACGGCCGCGGCGGCGCCACCGACCCCCGTACTGTATCGGGCGGGCCCGCGGGCATCCGCGCCTCGGCCTCCTCTACGATGCCGCGGCGATGGTCGACGAGCAGGCCGTACCGCAGCCAGGACCCCGGGGCGCGCGCACCGCCGCGCGGCTGCGGCGCGCCGCCGAGCAGGCCTTCGGCGAGCTCGGCTGGCAGGGCACGCGGGTGCAGGACATCGTCCGTCGCGCCGGGGTCAGCCACGGGACGTTCTACAACTACTACGACAACCGCGCCGCGGTGCTCGAGGAGCTCGTCGCCGAGAGCCACGCGGCGTTCGTCGCGCTCGCCTCCGCGCCCTGGTACGCCGACGACGTCCGCGGCGCGCTCGAGCGGGTCATCGGCGGCTTCCTCGAGCGCTACCGGCGCGACGCCGTCGTCATGGGGACCTGGCTCGAGGCCGCCCAGCACGAGGAGCGCTTCGCCGAGCTCTACCGCCGCTCGCGGGCGCTCTTCGTCGAGCGCGTCGCCGAGCAGGTCGCCTCGGTGCTCGCGGCCTCCCAGCGCACGGCAGGGCCGCCGGCGCACACCGTGGCCGCCTCGCTCGTGGCGATGGTCGAGCACTTCGCCTACTGCTGGGTCGTCCTCGGCGAGCCCCACGAGCACGACGACGCGCTCGCGGCCCTCGTGCTCGTGTGGGGCGGCGCGCTCAACGAGCTCGCGGGGTTCGCCGTGGTCGACGAGCCGTAGGCGGCGCTAGCATGGCCGCGCCGACGGTGGGCCAACGGGCTTGGTCGCGAACGGCCCTCCGCGGTGGGAGGGCCGCGTGGATGACGTCCCGCCAGCGCCACGTCAGCGCCCCGCGAGGTCGCTCGTGGGGGGCGGTCCCGCCGCGGCCGTGAGCGCGGTCGCGGTCCCCAAGGCCCTCGTCCTCAACGCGACGATGGAGCCGCTGTCGGTCGTCAGCGCCCGGCGGGCCCTCGTCCTCGTCCTCGCCGGCAAGGCCGACGTGCTCCACGCCAACGGCCACCGCTACCGGTCGGCTGAGCTCGACCTGCCGGCGCCGAGCGTCCTGCGGCTGCGGCGCTACGTCTACGTGCCCTACCGCGCGCACGCGGCCCTGACCCGGCGCGGGGTCTTCCTGCGCGACGGCGGGGAGTGCCAGTACTGCGGCCGGGCCGCGGAGAACGTCGACCACGTCCTGCCGCGCAGCCGTGGCGGCGCGCATGCCTGGGACAACGTCGTGGCCTCCTGTCGCCGCTGCAACAGCCGCAAGGAGGCGCGCACGCCCGAGGAGGCCGGCATGCGGCTGCGCCGGCAGCCCTCCGCGCCCCGCGCGGCGTTCTGGCTCGTCGCCTCGGTCGGCGCGATCGCCCCCGAGTGGGAGGCCTACCTCGGGGACGCGCGCACCGGCGCCTGAGCCCCTCCACCGCGCTCCACCTCCGGCCCCCACCGGCCCCGCAGCGCCCGCTCGGCGGGACCGGGACCGTCCCCAAGGCGGCTCCCGACCCTCCCCGGGCCGCCATCGCACGCCACTGACGGGTCCGGCGCCAGCTCCTGCCTCCACTTCCCACCACCCGTCTGAGCAGGGCCGTTGCCCTCGATCGTCGCGTCAGCGCCGTCGCGCGTGGGGCGGGAGCATTGACAAGTGGAGGAGAGTGGTGCAATGTGGAGCGTGCTGGAGGTCGCGGGAGTGCAGGGGCCGACGGTCGGCCACCGATCGCGGTGCGAGGTCCCCACCGCGCCTGCCGGCGAAGGAGGAGGCGACGATGTTCCTCGGCGAGTACCAGCACACGCTGGACTCGAAGGGGCGCCTCATCCTCCCGTCCGCGTTCCGCGAGCAGCTCGAGGGGGGTCTCGTCATGACCGTGGGCGTCGACCACTGCCTCACCGTCCACCCCCAGCAGGAGTGGGACCGCGTCCTCGCCGGGCTGCGCAGCCTGCGCTCGACCGACCGCCGCGAGCGCATGTTCGTGCGGATGATGACCTCGTCGGCCCACCCCGAGCAGCCCGACAAGCAGGGGCGGATCACGATCCCGCAGCGCCTGCGCGGCTACGCCTCGCTCGACCGCGACATCACCGTCGTCGGGGCCGACGAGCGCGTCGAGCTGTGGGACAGCGCCCGGTGGGAGCGCTACCGCGAGGACGCGATGCGCGAGTTCGCCGAGACCGACGCGCCGTTCGACCTCGGTGGGTTCTAGGGGCGATGCGACGATGCCTGCGCCCGTGCTCCTGGCGAACGGCGGTGAGGCCGTGACCTCGCCGGCCGGCCCCCACGAGCCCGTCCTGCGCGAGCGCGTGACCGCGCTGCTCGCCGAGGACGGGCCCGGCCTGCTCATCGACGCCACCGTCGGCGCCGGCGGGCACGCCGCGGCCCTGCTCGCGGCCAGCGGGCCCGACGTCGCCCTCCTCGGCCTCGACCGCGACCCGCACGCCCTCGCGCTCGCGAGCGAGCGGCTCGCGCCCTTCGGCTCCAGGGTCGCCCTCGTCGGCGCGACCTTCGACGACCTCGCCTCGGCCCGGGCAGCGACGCGGCCCGACCTACCGGTGCGCGGCGTGCTCTACGACCTCGGGGTCTCCTCGATGCAGCTCGACGAGGGGGGCCGGGGGTTCTCCTGGCGCGTCGACGCGCCGCTCGACATGCGCATGGACCCCGGCCAGGGCCGCACCGCCGCCGAGGTCGTCAACGCCACGCCACCGGCCGAGCTCGTCCGGCTGCTCGCCGCGGGCGGCGAGGATCGCCAGCCGCGGCGCATCGCCCGGGCGATCGTCGCCGCGCGGCCGCTGCGCACGACCCTCGAGCTCGCCGAGGTCGTGGCCGCGGCGACCCCGCCGGCGCAGCGCCACGGCCGCACGCACCCGGCCACGCGCACGTTCCAGGCCCTCCGGATCGCCGTCAACGCCGAGCTCGAGGGCTTCCGCGCCTCCCTTCCCCAGGCGCTGGGGCTCCTCGAGCCGGCGACGACGGACCGCCGCGGCGGGCGCGTGGCGGTCCTCGCCTACCACTCGGGCGAGGACCGCCTCGCGAAGCGGCTGCTGGCCGCCGCGGCCCGCGGCTGCATCTGCCCACCCGATCTGCCGGTCTGCGGCTGCGGCCGCGAGCCGGCGCTGACCCTGCTGACCCGCGGCGCCGAGCGGCCCTCCTCCGAGGAGGCCACGGCCAACCCGCGAGCCCGCAGCGCCCGACTGCGCGCCGCGGAGCGCACCGCCGCCGCCCTGCCCGAGGACCTCGACGCCGAACAGCCCTGACACCCGCCCACGCACCCGAGAGGAGCCCCGATGGCCGCGCTTCCTTCCCCCGCGACCCACCGGGCACCGACGCCGCGACCGCACGAGGGCGCCCCGGCCCCCGCCGAGCGCCCCGACCTGCGCGTCGTCGACCGTCCCCGCCACCACCGCCGCTACCTCGCCCTGCTCACCCTGACCGTCGCCCTCGGCGTCCTCGGGGTCGTCTCGCTCCACGCGCTCGCTGCCGAGGCGGCCTTCGACGCGCGCACCCTCGAGGCCGAGGCCGAGGCACTCGCGCAGCGCTCGACCGAGCTCACCGCCGAGGTCGCCGCCCTCGAGTCCCCTGAGCGCATCCGGGAGATCGCCATCGAGGAGCTCGGCATGGTGCCCGCGCGCCAGCCCGGTTACCTCGTCCTCGACGAGCCGGCGGCGCCGGCAGGGCCCCAGCCCGACGACGCCGACGCCCTCGCCCGGGAGGGCTGAGTCGGCGTGGCCGCCACGAGTGGGCTCGCTGGCGCCGTGGGACGGGCGCGGTCGGGACGGCGCGTCGGCGTCTTCCTCCTCGTCTACCTCCTGCTCACCGTGGCGATCGGCTGGCGGCTCGTCACCGTGCAGGTCGTCGCCGCCGAGGAGTACCGCGCCGCGGCCGAGCAGCAGGCCACACGCGAGGTCACCCTGCCCGCCGAGCGCGGCACGATCTACGACCGCGGGGGGGAGCCGCTCGCGATCTCGGTGCCGGCCAGCACGGTCTACGCCAACCCGCGCCTGCTCGACGACGCCGAGATCGATCCCACCTACGTCGCCGCCGACCTCGAGCCGCTCCTCGACATCGACCTCGCCACGCTCATGGAGCGCCTCACCGCCGACAGCGGCTTCGTCTACCTCGGACGGCAGCTGCCCCGCGCCGTCGGCGAGCAGGTCGCCGCGATGCGCCTGCCCGGCATCGGCGTCGTCGACGAGCCCCGACGGCGCTACCCCGCCGGGCCGCTGGCCGCCCAGGTCGTCGGCTTCGCCGGCCTCGACGGCGAGGGCCTGTCCGGGCTCGAGGCCGCGCTCGAGGCCGACCTCGCCGGCGAGCCGGGGCTGCTGCGCCAGGAGCGTGCGCCCGGCGGGGTCGAGATCTCGGCCTCGCCGCGACAGGTCGAGCCCTCGGTGCCCGGGCAGGACGTCGTCCTCACGCTCGACCGGCCGATCCAGGATGCCGCCGAGCGCCTGCTCGCCGAGGCCGTCGAGGAGCACGACGCGATCGGCGCCTCGGCGGTCGTGCTCGACGTCGACAGCGGCGAGATCCTCGCGATGGCCTCCCAGCCGGGCTACGACCCCGCTGACATCGGGCAGGCCAGCGCCTACGAGCGCCGCAACCGTGCGGTCACCGACGTCTTCGAGCCCGGCAGCGTGAACAAGGCGATCACCCTGGCCGCGGCGATCGAGGAGGGCGTCGTCGACCCCGCCGACACCCTCGAGGTCCCGACGACGATCACGGTCGGTGGCAAGGCCTTCAGCGACGCCACGGCGCGGGCGGCGGGGCCGTTGACCGTCGAGGAGATCATGGCGCGGTCCTCCAACGTCGGCACGATCCAGATCGCCGAGCGCCTCGACGACGACGCGCTCCTCGAGCACCTCGGCGGCTTCGGGCTCGGCGCGCCCTCCGGAGCCGACTTCCCGGGGGAGTCGGGTGGCATCGTCCCCGCGCTCGAGGGCTGGTCGGCCACGACGAAGCCGACGATAGCCATCGGCCAGGGGGTCTCCGGCACGCTGCTGCAGACCGCCGGGGTGTTCCAGACGATCGCCAACGGTGGCGAGCGCGTCGAGCCGCGGATCGTCCGCGGCCGCGTCGATGACGGCGCCCTCGTCGCCGCGCCCGACGCGCCCGGCCACGAGGCGATCTCGGCGGGCACCGCCGAGGCCGTGCGCGACCTCCTCGTCGCCGTCGTCGAGGACGGCACCGGCCAGGCCGGCGCGGTGCCCGGCTACCGTGTCGCGGGCAAGACCGGCACCGCCCAGAAGGCCTCGGCGACGTCGCGCGGCTACGAGCCGGGGGCCTACATCGCGACCTTCGCCGGCTTCGCGCCCGCCGAGGACCCCAGCGTGGCGATCGCGGTGATGGTCGACGAGCCCGAGGGGGAGGGCTACGGCGGCGTCGTCGCCGCGCCGCTCTTCGCCGACCTCATGGACGTCGCCCTCGCCCGGCGCCGGGTCACCCCCACCGACGCCACCGAGCGCGGCCCGGTCGCGGCCTCCGAGGACGACGCCGACGGCGTCTCCGACGAGGATGAGCCACCGCCGGAGGAGGCCGTCGAGGGCCTCGGTGGCCCCCCGACCGACGAAGGGGGCTAGCGTGCGGGCTGGCCCATCGACCGCCCCGCCTGCCGGGTCGGGGCGGTCGCGGTGCGTATCCTCCATCCCGTCCGCAGCCAGCGACCCCGGAGCGCGCGCCCCCGTGTCCGACGCCCCCCCACCGGCCACCCTCGCCGACGTCGCCGCCCGCACCGACGGCGTCCTGCGGGGTGACCCGACGACGGCGATCCGCGACGTCACCCACGACAGCGCCACCGTCGGGCAGGGTGCCCTCTTCGCCTGCCGGCCCGGCCAACGTGCCGACGGCCACGACTTCGCCCCGGCCGCGGCGGCTGCCGGGGCCGCGGCGCTGCTCGTCGAGCGCTGGCTCGACGTCGACCTGCCGCAGGTCGCCGTGCCGTCGGTCGCCGCCGCGCTCGGCCCCGCCGCCGCGCTCGTCCACGGGGCGCCGTCGACGCGGCTGTGCCTGCTCGGGGTGACCGGCACGAACGGCAAGACGACGACGGCCTACCTGCTCGAGGCGATCCTCGCCGCGGCGGGGCACCGCACCGGCCTCGTCGGCACGATCGAGACGCGCATCGCCGGGCGCAGCGTCGCCGGGGTGCGCACGACGCCCGAGGCCGGCGACCTCCAGCGCCTGTTTCGCCGCATGCTCGGCGAGGGGGTCAGCGCCGCGGCGATGGAGGTCTCGAGCCACGGGCTGGCCCTCGGGCGCGTGGCCGGCACGCGCTTCGCCGCGGTGGGCTTCACGAACCTCAGCCAGGACCACCTCGACTTCCACGGCGACATGGAGGCCTACTTCGCGGCGAAGGCGGCGCTCTTCGACCCCGCCTACGCCCCGGTGGGCGTCGTCGCGGTCGACGATGCGTGGGGCCGCCGCCTCGCCGTCGAGGCCGGCATCGACGTCGTCACGCTCTCGGCGCGCGGCGCCGAGGCCGACGTCACCGCCAGCGGCGTCCACGCCGGGCCCGAGGGGGCCCGCTTCACCGCCCACCTCCAGGGCGGCGACGTCGGCGTGCGCACCCGCCTCGCCGGGGACTTCAACGTCGCCAACGCCCTGCTCGCCCTCGCCCTCGCCGAGGCCGCCGGCATCGACGCCGCGACCGCCGCTGAGGGCCTCGCCGCCCTGCCTGGCGTCCCCGGCCGCCTCGAGCCCGTCGAGGCGGGCCAGCCCTTCACCGTGCTCGTCGACTACGCCCACACCCCCGAGGCCGTCGCGAGCGCGCTCGCGAGCCTGCGGCGGGCCAGCGGCGCGGGCCGGGTGATCATCGTCCTCGGCTGCGGCGGCGACCGCGATGAGGACAAGCGCCCGCACATGGGCCGCGCGGCGGTCTCCGGTGCCGACCACGCGGTGCTCACGAGCGACAACCCCCGCAGCGAGGATCCCGCGGCGATCCTCGCGGCGATGCGCGCCGGCGCCCAGCGGGCCGGGGGCAGCTTCGAGGAGGTCCCCGACCGGGCCGCGGCCATCGCCCGCGCGGTGACCCTCGCCGATCCCGGCGACGTCGTGCTCATCGCCGGCAAGGGCCACGAGACCGTCCAGGAGATCGCCGGCGTGACCCATCCCTTCGACGACCGCGAGGTGGCCGCGGCGGCCCTCGCCGAGGTGCTCGCATGATCCCGCTCTCCCTGGCCCAGGTCGCCGACGTCGTCGGTGGCGCGCTGCTGTCCGACGATCCCCGTGGGCCGACGGTGCGCCACGTCACGATCGACTCCCGCGAAGCGGGGCCCGGCAGCCTCTTCGTCCCCCTCGAGGGCAGCCAGGCCGACGGCCACGACTTCGTCGCCGACGCGCTCGCGCGCGGCGCGGCGGGTTACCTCTGCGCCGAGGCGCGCTGTGCCCGCGGGCCCCTGGCCGACGCGCCCTCGGGCGCGGTCGTCGTCGACGACCCCGCCGACGCGCTGCTCGGGCTCGGCGCCTGGCTGCGCGAGGAGGTCGACCCGGTCGTCGTCACGCTCACCGGTTCGCAGGGCAAGACGACGACGAAGGACCTCATCGCCGCCGCGGTCGGCCCGGCGCGGCGGGTCGTCGCCAACCGCGGGTCCTACAACAACGAGCTCGGCGTGCCGCTGACCTGCACCGAGCTCGAGGCCGACAGCGAGGTCCTCGTCAGCGAGATCGGCGCCCGTGGGGTCGGCCACATCGCGCCCCTCGCCGCGCTGCTGCGCGCCGACGTCGCGATCGTCACCGCGGTGTCGGCCGCCCACCTCGAGCTGCTCGGCGACCTCGAGACCGTCGCGCGCGCCAAGGCCGAGCTCGTCGAGGCGCTCGAGCCCGACGCCGTGGCGATCCTCAACGCCGACGACCCCCGTGTGGCGGCGATGGCCGGGCGCACGCGGGCCCGCGTCGTGACCTACGGGCTCGAGGCCGAGGCGGACTGGCGTGCGCGCGACATCGTCATCGACGGGCAGGCGCGACCGCGCTTCCGCGCCGAGGGCCCCCACGGGCACACCGAGATCGCCCTGCCGCTGCCGGGACGGCACAACGTCGGCAATGCCCTCGCCGCGCTCGCCGCCGCGCAGGCCTGCGGGGTCGACCCCGCCGCGGCCGCGGCCGGCCTCGCCGACGCGCGCGTCTCGCGCTGGCGCATGGAGCTCGCACGCCGCGACGACGGCACGAGCGTGCTCAACGACGCCTACAACGCCAATCCCGCCTCGACCGCGGCGGCCCTCGAGGCCCTCGTCGCCCTCGACGCGCGCCGCCGCTGGGCCGTCCTCGGGCTCATGGCCGAGCTCGGCGCGGGCAGCGAGGAGGCCCACCGCGAGGTCGGGCGCGCCTGCGCCGCGCACGGCCTCGACGGCGTCCTCGTCGTCGGCGAGGCGGCCCCCATCGCCGAGGGCGCCCGTCAGGCCGGCTTCGGCGGCGTCCTCGAGGAGGTCGCCGACGCCGAGGAGGCCGGGGCGCGCCTGGCCGCGCTGCTCGGCCCCGGCGACGCCGTGCTCGTCAAGGCCAGCCGCTCGGTCGGCCTCGAGGGGCTCGCCGCGGACCTGCTGGAGCCGCGACGGTGATCGCCATCCTCGTCGCCGGTGCGCTCGCGCTCGTGCTGTCGCTGCTCGGCACGCCGCTCGTCATCCGCTTCTTCCGGCGGCGCGGCTACGGGCAGTACATCCGCGACGACGGCCCCGAGGCGCACTACGCCAAGCGCGGCACCCCGACGATGGGCGGCACGGCGATCATCCTCGCCGCGGTCGTGGCCTACCTCGTCGCCACCCACACCGTCGGGCCCGGGGCCTCCGCTGGAGGCCTGCTCGCGATGGGCGCGTTCGCCGGCATGGGCGCGGTCGGCTTCCTCGACGACTACCTCAAGCTCCGACGCAACCGCAACCTCGGCCTGAGCTCGACGGCGAAGTTCCTCGGCCAGGCGCTCGTCGCCGTCCTCTTCGCGCTCGGCGCCCAGTACGTCGCCGACACCTCGACGCAACTCTCGGTCATCGGCCAGACCGAGTTCGACCTCGGCCCGTTCTTCGTGCTGTGGATCTTCCTCGTCCTCGCGGCGACGTCGAACGCCGTCAACCTCACCGACGGCCTCGATGGCCTCGCCGCGGGCACCTCGGTGCTCATCTTCGGCGCCTACACGTTCATCGCCTACTGGATCTTCCGCACCGGCGACGCCGTCGTCCTCGGCGACATCATCGTGAGCTACCAGGGGGCCTACACCGTCGCGGCCTGGCTGCACGCCGACGCCGTGGCGGTGGCCGCGGCCGCCGCGGCCGGCGCCGCGCTCGGGTTCCTCTGGTGGAACGCCCCGCCGGCGCAGATCTTCATGGGCGACACCGGCTCGCTGGCGATCGGGGGCATGCTCGCCGCGCTGGCCGTGCTCACCGAGACCGAGGTCCTCCTCGTCGTGCTCGCCGGGCTCTACGTCCTCGAGACCGCCTCGGTCATCCTCCAGGTCGGCAGCTTCAAGCTCACCGGCAGGCGCGTGTTCCGGATGGCGCCGCTGCACCACCACTTCGAGCTCGGCGGCTGGCAGGAGACGACGGTCATCGTGCGCTTCTGGATGATCGCGGGCCTCTTCGTGCTCGCCGGGGTCGGGCTCTTCTACGCCGAGTACCTCGGGCGGACGGGGGCCCTGTGAGCGGCGCCTGGCAGGGCACCCACGCGCTCGTCGCCGGCCTCGGCCGCTCCGGGGTCGCCGCGGCCCGCGCGCTGGCCGGGCGTGGCGCGACGGTCCGCGCCGTCGATGCCGCCGCGTCCCCCGCGGTCGTCGAGGCCGCGGCCGCGCTCGCCGCGGTCGGGGTCGAGACCGCCGTCGGGGCCTCCTTCGACGATCCCCGGCTCCTCGGGGGCGTCGACCTCGTCGTACCGAGCCCGGGGATCGCCCCGGCCAACCCGCTGCTCGCCGAGGCCGCCCGCCGCGGCCTCGCGGTGGCCAGCGAGCCCGAGCTGGCCTGGCGCCTGGCCGGCGGGCGCACCCGTCTCGCGGTCGTGACCGGCACGAACGGCAAGACGACGACGACCGAGCTGCTCGCTGCCCTGCTCGACGCCCCGGTCGGGGGCAACATCGGCACGCCGCTGTGCGACCTCCTCGCCACCGCCTCGCCACCGCCGCTCGTCGTCGCCGAGCTGTCGAGCTTCCAGCTGCACTACGTCAGCCGCCTCGCCGCCGAGGTCGTCGTCCTCGTCAACCTCGCCCCCGACCACCTCGACTGGCACGGCGACGAGCGGGCCTACGTCGCGGCGAAGGCGCGGGCCTGGGAGTGCGCGGCGCCGGGCGCCACCGTCGTCGTCGGCGACGACGACGGCGCGCGCGAGGCCCTGCGTCGCCACCCCTTCGGGGGCCGTCGGATCGACGTCGTCGGGGGCGAGCCGGCGCCCGGGCAGATCGGGGTCGTCGACGGCGTCCTGGCCCTGGCCGAGGAGGAGGGCGCGCTGCGCCGCATCGTCGCCGTCGACGAGCTCGGCGCCCGCGGCCGCCACAACGTCGCCAACGCCGCGGCCGCGGCCGCCGCCGCGGTCGCCGCCGGCGCCGAGCCCGAGGCCCTCGCCGAGCCCCTGCGGCGCTACCGCCCCGGCCCGCACCGCCTCGAGCCGGTGGCCAGCCGCGGCGGGGTCACCTGGGTCAACGACTCGAAGGCGACGAACCCCCATGCCGCCGCGGCCGCTCTCGAGGCCTACCGCGGTGACGTGCCGAGGGTCGTGTGGATCGCGGGGGGCCTGGCCAAGGGCCTCGATCCCTCCGCGCTGGCCCCGGCGCTGCGCGCGCACGTGCGCGCCGCGGTGACGATCGGCACGAGCGGGCCCGAGCTCGCCGCGCTCGCACGGGCCGAGGGGATCGAGAGCACCGAGGCCGGCTCCCTCGAGCGGGCCGTCGCCGTGGCGGCGGCCACCGCCCGCCCCGGCGACGTCGTCCTGCTCGCCCCGGCGTGTGCCTCGATGGACCAGTTCCCCGACTACGCCGCCCGCGGCGAGGCCTTCCGGCGGGCCGTGACCGCCCTCGACGAGGAGGTCAGGCGATGAGGGCCTGGCTCGCGACACGGCTGCCGCGACCCCGTCCCGCCGCGGGGCGGATGACCCCCGAGGCGGCGATCCTGCTCGCCACCGTCGCGGTGCTGCTCCTGCTCGGGCTCGTCATGAGCTTCTCGGCGTCGTTCGTGCGCTCGACGGCCGAGACCGGCGACCCCTTCGGCATCTTCCGCCGCCAGCTCGTCTGGGCCCTTGTCGGGCTCGTCCCGCTGCTCCTGCTCGCGCGCAGCGAGCCCCAGCGCTGGCGTCGCTTCGCCACCCCGATCCTCCTGGTCGCCCTCGCGCTCTCCGCGCTCGTGCTCGTGCCGAGCATCGGGCTCGAGGCCTACGGCGCGCGCCGTTGGCTGGCCCTGGGCCCCGTCACGCTCCAGCCCAGCGAACTGCTCAAGCTCGCGGTGCCCCTCTACCTCGCCCATCTCCTCGCGCGTCGCTGGCGCCGCGTGCGCGCCGGGGACCTCCACGCCCTGCTCATGCCGGCGGTGCCCCTGCTCGTCATCGTCGCGGGCCTCGTCCTGGCCGAGCCCGACCTCGAGACCTCGGCGCTGCTCGTCGGCGTCGGCGGCCTCGTCCTGTTCACCGCCGGCCTGCCCACGCGCCTGCTCCTGCTCGGCGGGGCCGGACTCGGCGCCCTCGGGCTCGTGGCGATCACCCAGGTGGAGTTCCGCGTGGGCCGCGTCGCCGCGTGGCTCGACCCGATGGCCGATCCCGCCAACCTCGGCTACCAGAGCGTCCAGGGCTTCCTCGCCCTGGGCTCGGGCGGCTGGCTGGGCACCGGCCTTGGGCAGGGTCGCGGCAAGTGGCTCTACCTGCCCAACGCCGACACCGACTTCATCTTCGCGATCATCGGCGAGGAGCTCGGTCTCGTCGGCGCGCTCGCGACCCTGCTGCTCTACGCCGCCCTCGCCGTCGGCGGGGTGCGCACCGCCCGGCTCGCCGCCGACCCCTTCGGCCGGCTCCTCGCGGTGGGCATCACCGGTTGGCTGCTCATGCAGGCGACGCTGAACATCGGCTCGGTCGTCGGGCTGCTGCCGGTCACCGGGGTGACCCTGCCGCTCGTGAGCGTCGGCGGGTCCTCCCTCGTCGTGACGATGGCCGGGGTGGGTGCCCTGCTCGCGATCGCCCGGACGACCCGAACGCCGCCCGCCGTCGCCGAGCCGACGGCCCACCGAGACGGAGCGCAGCGATGACGACGCCCGCGATCCCGCCCCGCGCCCACGTCCACCTCGTCGGCATCGGCGGGGTCGGCATGAGCGCGCTCGCCCAGCTGCTGCTCGAGCGCGGCCACACCGTCAGCGGCAGCGACCTGCGCGGCGGGCGCACCGCCATCGCCCTCGAGGCGATGGGCGCGCGCATCCACGTCGGCCACGACGCCGCGCACCTCGCCGGAGCCGACGTCGTCGCGGTCTCCACCGCGATCCCCGAGCGCAACTCCGAGCTCGCGGCCGCGCGCCAGCGGGGGCTGCCGGTCCTGCGGCGCGCCGAGCTCCTCGCCGCGCTCATCGCGGGGCAGCGCGGCCTGCTCGTGGCCGGGACGCACGGCAAGACGACGACGACGGCGATGACCACCGTGGCGCTGCAGGCCGCCGGCCACGACCCCTCCTTCGCCATCGGCGGGCGGCTGCACGAGGCGGGGACGAGCGCCCATCACGGCAGCGGCGACGTCTTCGTCGCCGAGGCCGACGAGTCGGACTCCTCCTTCCTCGTCTTCGCGCCCGACTGCGCGGTCGTGACGAACGTCGAGCTCGACCACCACGACCACTTCGCCGACGTCGCCGACGTCGACGAGGCCTTCCGCGGCTTCCTCGCCCGCCGCACCGCGGGGGCGCCGGCGATCGTCTGCCTCGACGATGCCGGGGTGCGCCGTCTCCTCGACGACGTCGCCGAGCCGGTCGTGACCTACGGGCGCGACGGCGCGGCGGACCTGCGCATCCTCGACGAGGCCTATGGACCCGAGGGCTCGGCGTTCACCCTGCGCGTCGAGGGCGAGGAGCTCGGGCCGGTGACGCTGCGGCTGCCCGGCCCCCACAACGTCGCGAACGCCGCCGCGGCCCTCGGCGCGGCCCGTTGGGCCGGCGCCGACCTCGGCGCCGCCGCGGCGGGCCTTGCCCGCTACGGCGGCACGCAACGCCGCTTCCAGCGCCTCGGCGAGGCCGCCGGGGTCACCGTCGTCGACGACTACGCCCACCATCCCACCGAGCTGCGCGCCACCCTGGCCGCCGCCCGCCAGTACGCCCCCGACGGCCGCGTCGTCGCGGTCTTCCAGCCCCACCGCTACTCGCGGACCGCCGCGCTCGGCGAGGCCCTCGGCCAGGCCCTCGCCGCAGCCGACCTCGCCATCGTCGCCGACGTCTACGGCGCGGGGGAGACGCCCGTGGCCGGGGTCAACGGCGGGCTCGTCGCCGACGCCGCCGTCGCCCACGGTGGCACCGCCCGCTTCGTCAGCGCCGGGCAGCCGCTGCTCGAGGAAGTCGTCGAGGCCGTCGAGCGCGGGGACCTCGTGCTCACCCTCGGCGCGGGTGACATCACCGAGCTCGGACCCCAACTGCTGGGGCGCCTCGGCGGTGGGGGATGAGCACCGCCGCGCCGCCCCGACCGCCGATGGACGACCGCATCGCCGAGCGCCGTGCCGAGGTCGCCGGCCACCGCCGGCGACGTCGGCGGCGGGGCGTGGCCAGCCTCGTCGCCCTCGCCGCCCTGCTCGCCGCCGGCGGCGCGGTGCTCGCCTCGCCGCTCTTCGCCCTCGAGGAGGTCCGCGTGCGCGGGGTCGAGGGGGAGCGGGCCGTCGAGGTCGTCGACGCGGCGGGCCTCAGCGTCGGCGCGCACCTCGTCACCGCCGACGTCGCCGGGGCCGCCGAGCGCGTCGCCGACCTGCCATGGGCCGGGCAGGTCGAGGTCCGCCGGGTGCCGCCGGCGGCGGTCGAGGTCGACGTCGTCGCGCGACGTCCCGCCGCCGCGGTCCACCTCGAGGACGCGACGTGGACCGTCGACGCCTCAGGGGTCGTCCTCGCCGGCGGGGCGCCCGAGGAGGCCCTGCCGATCGACGCCCCGAACTCCGTGCTGCCGGGGCCCGGGGTGCGCGCCTCCGACGCTGCCGTCGTCAACGCCCTCACCTTCCACGCCGCGCTGCCCGAGGCCACCGCCGAGCGGGTCGTGCGCTACGAGGCCCGCAGCGGCCGGTCGCTGCGCATGCGCGTGGCCCCGACCGGGGGCGAGGAGGTCTGGGTGCGCGTCGGCGCCGCCGAGGACGTCGAGCGCAAGGCACAGGCGCTCGACCTCCTCCTCGAGCAGGCCGGGGACCGCCTGGCCGAGGGCGGCGTCGCCGAGCTCGACGTGCGCGCGCCCGGCAACCCCGTGCTCGTGCCGCTCGACGAGGGATGAGGGCCTGGCCGCCCCCGGCTCGGCCGCCCGGACGGGTGGGCATGCTTGACGGTCGTGGGCGTGGTGCGTAGGGTGCCACCCGTGAAGTTGACATAACTATAACCCTCTACTTGAGGGTGAGGGATCGCCGGAGCGGGCCGAGCGCCGGTGAGGACCTCGGCGCCGAGGAGCGGTGACGCCGTCCGAGGAGGACGGGCCACGTCGCCGCGTCGTCGGACGTCTGACCCGCGCACCACGACCTGGCCACGCTGCCAGGCGCACCGAGGCGTAAGGAGCAGCCGTGGCGGCACCCCAGAACTACCTCGCGGTCATCAAGGTCGTCGGGATCGGTGGGGGCGGCGTCAACGCCGTCAACCGCATGATCGACGCGGGCCTCAAGGGCGTCGAGTTCGTCGCGGTCAACACCGATGCGCAGGCGCTGCTCATGTCCGACGCCGACGTCAAGCTCGACGTCGGCCGGGAGCTCACGCGGGGGCTCGGGGCCGGCAGCGACCCCGACGTGGGTCAGAAGGCCGCCGAGGAGCACCGCGACGAGATCGAGGAGGTGCTCAAGGGCGCCGACATGGTCTTCGTGACCGCGGGCGAGGGCGGCGGCACCGGCACCGGCGGCGCGCCGGTCATCGCCGAGGTCTCCAAGGGCCTCGGGGCGCTGACGATCGGCGTCGTCACGCGCCCCTTCAGCTTCGAGGGCCGGCGCCGCAGCGTCCAGGCCGAGAAGGGCATCGAGGACCTCCGCGACGCCGTCGACACCCTCATCGTCATCCCCAACGACCGCCTCCTCGAGATCGCCGACGCCGATACCTCGATGCTCGCGGCCTTCCGTCTCGCCGACGACATCCTCCTGCACGGGGTGGCCGGCATCACCGACCTCATCACGACGCCGGGGCTCATCAACACCGACTTCGCCGACGTCTCGGCGATCATGCGCGATGCCGGCAGCGCCCTCATGGGCATCGGCCGCGCGCGGGGGGAGAACCGCGCCCTCGAGGCCGCGCGGATGGCGGTCTCCTCGCCGCTGCTCGAGGCCTCGATCGACGGCGCCCGCGGGGTCCTGCTCACGATCTCCGGCGGCAGCGACCTCGGTCTCTACGAGGTCAACGAGTCCGCGGAGGTCATCGCCCAGGCAGCCGACCCCGACGCGAACATCATCTTCGGCACGGTCATCGACGACGCGCTTGGCGACGAGGTGAAGATCACCGTCATCGCCGCCGGCTTCGACGTGAGCCTGTCCTCCTCGGCTCCGGCCGCCGAGCCCGCACAGCAGCAGCCCCAGTCGCAACCCTCGCCGCTGGCGGGCTACGGCCTCGACGACGACGATGAGGACGACGACCTCTTCGGCGGCGGTGAGGAGCCGGCCGCCCAGGAGCGGGGCCCGCGCCCGCCGCTGCTGCTCGATGACGACGACGACGATGACGACGACCTCGACATCCCGAGCTTCCTCAAGCAGTGAGCGTCGACGTCGGCACCGAGCAGCGCTGGGCGGTGGGAGCCCCCGGTCATCCCGGCGCGCCCGAGGTGCGCGTGGCCTTCGGTGGCCGCCATCCGGGCCTGCCCGGGCAGGGCAACGTCTCGCTCGTCGTCGGTGACGGCGATCCGCTCGCGGCGCGCTCGGCCCTGCTCGCCGAGGTCGGCGCGCGACTCGACGACGCGGTGCTCATGGAGCAGGTCCACGGCTCGGCGGTCGCCGTCGTGGGCCGCGACGACCGCGGACGCGGGGCGCGCGAGCATGCCGAGGCCGTCGGTGGCGTCGACGGCCTCGTGACCTTCGACGACGACGTCGCGCTCGTCGTGATGACCGCCGACTGCGTGCCGCTGCTCGTCGCCGACCCGCGCGGCGGCATCGGCGTGGCCCACGCCGGGCGCGCGGGGGTCCTCGCCGGCGTCGTGCCCGCGCTGCTCTCCGCGCTCGCGCCCCGCGACCCCGCCGCGCTCGTCGCCCTGCTCGGACCGGCGATCGACGGGTGCTGCTACGAGCTCGGCGCCGAGGCCGCCGAGGCCCTCGCCGCGGCGCATCCGGCGGCCGCGGCGCGCACGACCTGGGGCAGCCCGAGCGCCGACCTGCGCCGGGCCGTGGCCGCGCAGCTCGCCGCGGCCGGCGTCGTGCGCGTCGAGACCGTCGGCGGGTGCACGCGCTGCGCGCACCCCACGCGCTTCAGTCATCGAGCCGAGCCCGGTGCCGGCCGTCAGGGCAGCGTCATCGTGCGGCGGCCCGCGCCCACCGGCGCCGTCTGGCGCGGGGTCGTCGAGGGCGGACGATGAGCGCGCCGGGCCTCGCGGCCCAGGCCGTCGAGCGCCTCGCCGTCGCGCACGAGCGCGTGGCCGAGGCCGCGCGGCGCTCGGGGCGCTCCGCCCACGCGGTGACGATCGTCGCGGTGGCCAAGACCTTCCCCCCCGAGGCCGTCGTCGGGCTGCGTGACGCCGGGCACCTCGACATCGGCGAGAGCCGCGCCCAGGAGCTCGTCGGCAAGGTCGACGCGCTCGGCCCGGGGCTGCGCTGGCACTTCGTCGGGCGCCTGCAGCGCAACAAGGTCGCGCCGGTCGTGGCGCGCGCGAGCCTCGTGCACTCCGTCGACCGGCTGCCGCTGGCCGAGGCCATCGCCCGGCGGGCGCGCGAGCAGGGCAAGGTCCAGCCCGTGCTCGTCCAGGTCAACGTCGGCGAGGACCCCGCCAAGGCGGGCTTCTCCCTCGAGGAGGCCGGCGAGGCGGTCGGACGGGTGCGCGACCTCGACGGGCTCGCCTGCCAGGGGCTCATGACGCTGCCCCCGCTCGAGGGCGACCCCCGCGAGCCCTTCGGGCGCCTGCGGGCGCTGCGCGACGACCTGCGGGCGTCCTACCCGGAGGTGCAGCACCTCTCGATGGGAATGTCGGCGGACTTCGAGACGGCCGTCGAGGAAGGTGCGACGATAGTGCGACTTGGCGAAGCCATCTTCGGACGCCGCGACGCCACGGCCTGAGCCCGACAGGAGGCACGGCAGATGTCGAGCAAGTGGAAGCGCGCCCTCGGCTACCTCGGTCTCGTCGAGGAGTACGACGACGAGTACGACGAGGACGTCGAGGAGGCGCCCCCGCCCCCACGTCGGGCGCCCGAGCCCGCCCCGGCGCCGGGGCCAGCCGCGAGCCCCCGGCCCGAGCAGACCAACGTGCGGCGCATCGCCCCGGCCCGCCCCGAGCGCGGGCCCGCGCTCGCGCCGGCCCCCGAGCCCGAGCCTGCCCCCCAGGCCTCGGGCGCGAAGGTCCACCTCACGAACCCGACGACGTTCAACGACGTCGAGGAGGTCGGCGAGCGCTTCCGCAACGGCATCCCGGTGATCATGAACCTCGCCGGGGCCAGCGAGAGCGTGGCCAAGCGCATGCTCGACTTCGCCTCGGGGCTGATCTTCGGCCTCGACGGCCGCATCGAGCGCGTCGGCGACCGGGTGTTCCTACTCACGCCGTCGGGCGTCGACGTCTCGAGCGAGGAGCGCCAGCGCCTTGGTGAGCGCGGCTTCTTCAACCAGGCCTGACCCGCGACGAACGGCCCCTGCGACGATGAATCCCCTCGGCATCCTCTGCGACCTCGTGCGCGTGTACTACCTCATCCTCATCGTGCGCATCATCCTGTCGTGGGTGCGCAGCGTGCCCGAGCCGATCCAGCCGCTCGCCAACGGCGTGCGCGCGCTCACCGACCCGGTGCTCGATCCCGTGCGCGGGCTCCTGCCGCCCCTGCGCGTCGGCGTCGGCGCGCTCGACCTCTCACCGATCCTCGTGTTCCTGTTCCTGAGCCTCATCGTGCAGCCGATCGTCTGCACCCTGACCGGAGGGGGCCTCTTCCCATGAGCCTGTCGGCCGACGACATCGAGAACCAGGTCTTCAACGAGCGACGTCGGGGCTACGACCCCGACGAGGTCGACCGCTTCCTCGACGAGGTCTCCGCGCGGCTCTCCGCGCTCGAGGCCGAGCGCGACGCCGCCGAGGAGCGCGCCCGTGCCGCCGAGGAGCGCGCGCGTGCGGCGGAGGCCGAGCGGGAGGACGTGGCCCGTCGGGCGGCCGACGCCGAGCAGGAGCTCGAGAGCCGTGGGCACGCCTCGGAGGCCGCCTCGGAGACCGAGCAGCTGCTGCGTCGCACGCTCATCAGCGCCGAGCGCACCGCCGAGCAGACCGTGGCCGACGCGCGCACCGAGGCCGAGCAGCTGCGCGAGGAGGCGCGGCTCGAGGCCAGCGAGCTCGTCGAGGGCGCGACCGCGGAGGCCGAGCGGCTGCGCTCGGAGGCCCACCGCGAGGCGACCGCCGAGCGCGACGCCGCGGCCGCGGCCGCCCAGCGGGTGCGCGAGGCCGTCGCCGACCTCCGCGAGTTCCGCGACGACTACCGCGACCGCGTCGAGGGCGTCGTCGCCGAGCACCTCGCCACCCTCGACCGGGTCGAGCTGCCCGACGTGCCCTCGCACATCGACGACCTCGCCACCCTCGAGGTCGATGGGGGAGCGGGAGCGGGCCCCGAGGACGTCTAGGCCGTGCTGCTCACGAGCCTGCTCATCGCCGCGCTCGGCGTCGTCCTCGTCGTGTCCTCCGCGCTGGTCGGCTCCGACGACCTCGCCCTCGGCGCGATCGCCGCTGCGCTGGCCGCGGGCGGGCTACTGGCCGTCGGCGTCGCGCGTCACCGTCCCGCCCGGGGCGGGCGGGCGACCCCGCCGGCCTGGCGGCCCGAGCCCACCGCCGCTGACGAGGCCGCACCGGCCTCTGGCCGACCCGACGGCGACGGACCGCCAGCGGCGGCCTCCAGCGATGACCCCGCCGACCGCGCGGCGCGCTCCAACGGGTGGGCGCGGTAGCCGTAGACGGCAAGTAGGGCGAGGTAGAGCGGCGCGAAGGCGGGGCCGAGGCGCTCGGCCTGGCGCACGTGGCTGAGCTCGTGGGCGAGCAGCGGCGCGCTCGGGACCCCGCGCACGAGCACCGCCTGGCCGAGGGTCGTCGCGCGGAACCCGCGGCGGGCGAGGAGGCCTGCCACGGGCCCGCGTGCCTCGGTGGTCACGAGGGCGCCGTCGACGAGGGTGCGTCGCCCGGGGCTTGCCGCGGCCACGGCGAGCCCGCCGAGCGACATCGGCGCCGCCCACAGCGTCGCAGCGGCGCGTCCGGTCGCCGTGGCCGGACGCGCCGGATGCCAGCGGGCGAGCGTGGCCAGGGCACGGGGCTCGCGGTCGAGCCAGGGCGGCTCGGCTGCGGCCGACCCCGTGCGCATGCGCCACGACAGGACGGCGAGCACCGCGCCGAGCGCGGCCGCGAGGCGCAGGAGCCCGCGCACTACGACGCCGGCTCGAGCGAGACCCGCACGACGCCCGCGTCGCCGAGGTCGAGCTCGGTGCCGTTGCGCGCCGCTCCGAGCTCGAGGGAGGTCGCGAGGACCTCCGCGGCGATCGTGCGCTCGTGCTCGCGCACGGCCTCGGCGGTGCCACCCTCGGCGTCGACGACGAGGCGGATCCGCGCGTCGAGCTCGAGGTCGTGGCGCTTGCGCAGGTCGTTGAGGGCGCGGATCAGCTCGCGCGCCACGCCCTCGCGGCGCAGCGCGTTGTCGAGCTCGAGGTCGAGGGCGACGCTGTACGTGCCGTCGCCGGCGACCTCCCAGCCGGTGACCGACTCCTCGATGACGGTGACCTGCTCGGCGGTGAGGGTGACCTCCTCGCCGTCGACCTCGATCGTGGCCTGGCCGTGGTCCTCGAGGGCCGCGGCCACCGCGTCGGCGTCGGCACGGGTCACCGCCTCGGCCACCGCGGGGGTGCGCTTGCCGTGGACGGGTCCGAGGGCGCGGAAGTTCGGCTTGAGCCGTCGGGTCACCGTGCCGGCATCGCCCTCCGGCAGGGTCGTGGCCCGCACGTTGAGCTCCTCGGCGACGATCGGCGCGACGGTCTCCCAGTGGGCCCGCTCGCTGGCCGGCAGGGTCACGAGCGCCTGACGCAGCGGCTGACGCACGCCGACGCCGGCGTCCTCGCGCGCCTTGCGCCCGAGGGCGACGACACGACGCGCGAGCCGACCGAGCGTGCGCAGCTCCTCGTCGTCGTGCTCAGGGGTGGGGAAGCGCGTGAGGTGCACCGAGGGCTCGGCCTCGTCGTCGACGGCGGTGACGAGGCGCTGCCAGAGCTCCTCGGCGAGGAACGGCGTGAAGGGCGCGATGACCTGGGCGAGGGTGACGAGGCAGGTCCGCAGCGTCGCGAACGCCGCGTCGGTGTCGGCGGCGTCGGCGCCCTCGGGGGCCCAGAAGCGACGGCGGCTGCGCCGGACGTACCAGTTCGAGAGGTCGTCGACGAAGGTCTGGATGCGCCGACCGCTCGTCGTCGCGTCGTAGTGCTCGAGGCCACGGTCGACGGTGGCCACGAGGTCGGCGAGCTCGGCGAGGATCCAGCGGTCCATCATCGGCCGCTCGGCCACCGGTGGCGGCGCGGCGCGGCGCGGGTCCCAGTCCTCGAGCCGGGCGTAGGTCGTGAAGAAGTAGAGGGTGTTCCAGATGGTCAGCAGGACCTTGCGGACGACCTCGTCGACCGACTCGAAGCCCACGCGGCGGGTCACCCACGGCGAGCCGTCGGTGAGCATGAGCCAGCGCACGGCGTCGGCACCACGCGAGCCGATGAGCTCCCACGGGTCGATGACATTGCCGAGCCGTTTCGACATCTTGCGGCCCTGCTCGTCGACGATGTGGCCGAGGCAGAGCACCGTGCGGTAGCTGTTCTCGCCGAAGAGCAGCGTCGAGATCGCCATGAGCGAGTAGAACCACCCGCGCGTCTGGTCGATCGCCTCGCAGATGTAGTCGGCGGGGAACTGCTCGGCGAAGACCTCGGCACTGCCCTCGGCGTGGGGGTAGGCGAACTGCGCGAAGGGCATCGAGCCGGAGTCGTACCAGGCGTCGATGACCTCCGGCACCCGGTGGGCGGTGCCGCCACAGGCGCACGGCAGGGTCACGGCATCGACGTAGGGGCGGTGGGGGTCGAGCTCGGAGAGGTCGGCCCCTGCGTGCTCGCCGAGCTCGGCGCGGCTGCCGACGGCGGTGACGTCCCCGCAGGCCTCGCAGCGCCACAGCGGCAGGGGCGTGCCCCAGTAGCGCTCCCGCGACAGCGACCAGTCGACGTTGTTGGCGAGCCAGTCGCCGAAGCGCCCGTCGCGGATGTGCTCGGGATGCCAGTCGACGCCGGCGTTGACCTCGAGGAGGCGGTCGCGGGCCTGGGTCGTGGCGATGTACCACGAGGGCTTGGCCCAGTAGAGCAGCGGGGTGTCGCAGCGCCAGCAGAAGGGATAGGTGTGGCGGTAGCGGCCGCTGGCGTAGAGCAACCCGCGCTGCTCGAGGTCGGCGATGATGTCGGCGTCGGCGTCCTTGACGAACTGCCCGGCGAAGGGGGTGACCGCTGCGGTGAAGCGGCCCTCGGCGTCGACGGGGTTGACGACCGGCAGTCCATAGGTCTTGCCGACCTCGAGGTCGTCAGCGCCGAAGGCGGGGGCGAGGTGGACGATGCCGGTGCCCTCGTCGGTCGTGACGAAGTCGGCCACGGTGACGTAGCGCCAGTCCTCCTCGCCCGACCAGTCGCCGATGCCCGGGCCGACGAGGTCGAAGGGGCCGGCGTAGTGCGCGCCGAGCAGTTCGGCGAGGGCGACCTCCCGGACGACGCGGGCGTCCTCGCCGAGGACGCGGGGCACGAGGTCGGCGGCGAGGACGACGAGGCCGTGCTCCTCGGCGTCGGCCAGGACGTAGCGGAGGCCCTCGCCGACGGCCACGGCGGTGTTCGAGATGAGCGTCCACGGGGTCGTCGTCCACACGAGCAGCGAGGCGCCCTCGGCGCCGAGCGTGCCCGAGGTCACCGGGAAGCGGACGTAGACCTCGGGGTCGACGGCCTCGGCGTAGCCCTGGGAGACCTCGTGGTCGGACAGGGCGGTGCCGCAGCGCGGGCAGTAGGGCACGACGCGGTGGCCCTCGTAGACGAGGCCCTCGTCCCACAGGCGCTTGAGCGACCACCAGACGCTGTCGACGTAGTCGGCGCTCATCGTCCAGTACGCCTCGTCGGTGTCGACCCAGAAGGCGATGCGCTCGGTGAGCCGGTTCCACTCGGCGACGTAGCGCTGGACCGAGGCGCGGCAGCGGGCGTTGAACGCCTCGACGCCGTACTCCTCGATGTCCTGCTTGCGGGTGAAGCCGAGCTCCTTCTCGACCTCGAGCTCGACGGGGATGCCATGGCAGTCCCAGCCGGCCTTGCGGGGCGCGCGGCGACCCTTCATCTGCCGGTAGCGGGGGAAGATGTCCTTGAAGACCCGGGCCTCGATGTGGTGGACCCCAGGGGTGCCGTTGGCGGTCGGGGGTCCCTCGTAGAAGCGGAAGAGCTCCCCGTCGGGGTTGGCCTCCAGCGCCTGGGCGACGACGTCGCGGTCGCGCCACCACGCGAGGATGCGCTCCTCGAGCGCCGGGAAGTCAGGGTGCTGCGGGACAGCCGCGAAGCCCACGCGGTCCTCCATCTGGCCGGTGACGAGGGATGACCCGAGGATAGTAGCGGGACGGCCGCCCCGACCGGCGCGGTGGGGCCGGCCCGCTGCGGTTAGACTCCCGCTGCCATGGCTGACGACGACCTCGACCTCGACGCCCAGCGCGCGCACCTCGAGCGCGATCGCGAGCGCTTCGCCGCCCAGGTCGCGCGCCTGCGGGCCGAGGCCGACGACGAGGAGTACCGCAAGCCCAAGCCCGACGAGGCCGACCAGGGCGCTGCGGCAGTCGAGCGCGAGCGGCTGCGCTCGCTCGCGGAGCAGGAGGCCGCCGCCCTCGAGCGCACCGAGCGGGCGCTGGCCCGCCTCGACGACGGCACGTACGGGACGTGCACGTCGTGTGGGCAGCCCATCTCCGCCGCGCGTCTCGAGGCGCGCCCCGACGCCGAGCTCTGCGTGCGCTGCGCCCAGGCCGCGACGCGGCGGTCATGACCGAGCCCGCGGCGCCGACCGGGCCGGGCGCAGGGGAGGGGGCCCCCGAGCGGGCCGGCCACGAGGCCCTGCCTGAGGAGGGGGCGCTCGAGGCCCTGCCGCGGGCGCGCACGCTGCCGGGACGGCTCGTGTGGGTCGTCGCGATCGCCATGGCCGCGATCGTGGGCGTCCTCGACCAGGCCACGAAGCAGCTCGCCGAGCGCCATCTCGAGGCCGGCCCGATCGACCTCGGGGTCGTCTCGCTCACCCTCGTGCGCAACCCCAACGCGGCCTTCGGCATCCCGGGCTTCACCGGGATGTTCCTCATCGTCACCGTCATCGTGCTCGCGATCGTCGTGCGCATGCTCGCCCACGCCGACCGCTTCTCCCTCGCGGCGGCCTTCGGCCTCCTCGCCGGCGGAGCGATCGGCAACGCCGTCGACCGCATCATCCGGCCTCCCGGGTTCCCCGACGGCGCGGTCGTCGACTTCGTCAACCTCGGCTGGTTCCCGGTCTTCAACGTCGCCGACGCGGCGATCACCGTGGGGGCCATCCTCGTCGTGCTGCTGCTCGTCATCACCGACCGCCAGGAGGCCCGCCGCGCCGCGGCCCGGGTGGGCAGGGCGCCGGTGCGTCCCGAGACGGCCTCGCCGCGACGGTGAGCGCGCCCGAGGCCACCTGGCGCGTTGCCGCGGGCGATGCCGGGCGACGCCTCGACCACGTCCTCGCCGAGCGCCTCGACGAGCCCCGCTCGCAGGTCGCCCTGCGCGTCGCGGAGGGGCGCGTCCTGCTCGATGGCGTCCCCGCGCGCAAGAGCGCCCGCCTCGTGCCCGGCCAGGAGATCATCGCCCTGCCAGCGCAGGAGCGCACCCCGCCGAGGCCGCCTCCGGTGCCGGTGCGCTGGGCCGACGAGCACCTCGCCGTCGTGGCCAAGCCCGCCGGCCTCGTCGTCCATCCTGGGGCCGGCGTGGCCGACGGCACGCTCGTCGACGCGTTGCGCGCGCAGGGCCTGCCGCTGGCCGACACCGGCGACCCGCAGCGCCCCGGGATCGTCCACCGCCTCGACCGGGGGACCTCTGGGCTCCTGCTCGTCGCCTCGAGCGACGAGGCGGTCGGGCCGTTGCAGGCCGCGATCGCCGCCCGCGAGGTCACCCGTGGCTACACCGCCCTCGTCGACGGGGTGCCGAGCCCGGCGCGCGCGACGATCGATGCCCCGCTGGCCCGCGAGCGCGCGCGGCGCACCCGCATGGGCGTCGACCCCCAGGGTCGCCGGGCGGTCACCCACTACGACGTCGTCGCAGCCTTCGGCGCCGCCGCCCGCCTCGACGTGCGCCTCGAGACCGGCCGGACCCACCAGATCCGCGCCCACCTCGCGGCGATCGGTCACCCCGTCTGCGGTGACGCGGCCTACGGCGCGGCGCGCGAGCGCGCCGAGCGGCTCGGGCTCGGGCGGCCCGCGCTGCACGCCGCGCGGCTCACGCTCGCCCACCCGGTCAGCGGTGAGCCGATCGACGTCGCCGAGCCGCTGCCCGCCGACCTCGAGGCCGCGCTCGGCGTCCTGCGCGACGCGCCCGGCCCGGCGGCTGGCGACGGCGCGGCGTCGTAGGCTGGCGCGCGTGCCGCGCACGCCTCGGTGGCGTGCGGCGGTGACCAGCCCGAGGGGTCCTGCGAGGAGCGCTCATGTCATCGATCGAGACGTTGCGCGGCGTGCTCGTCGCCGGTGCCGTGGCCGCCGCGGTCCTCGCGGCCCTGCTCGGCCTGTGGCTGCCGGCCGCCGTCCTCGCCGTGGGCGTGCTCATCCACGGCGTGCTCACGCCCTACGTCCGGCGGCAGGCCCGCCCCGCGAGCCCGAGCGCCGGCGACGTGCCGCCTCGCCCGCTCGCCGAGTAGCGGCACCGCGAGCGTGCGCCCGGCTCGGGCCTCGAGGGGCTCGGCCGCACGGCGTCGGCGGCAGCGGGCGCCGGACCCGACCCTGGCCGCCGGGACGACGACGCGGGCGCAGCGCACCGGCAGCGAGGAGGCGGGCACGTGGAGCGCAGCACCGCAGCGCGCCTCGCGCCGATCCTGCCCGTGGCCGTGGCGATCTTCGTCTTCGGCACGATCTACGGCGCGAGCCAGGCGGGCCTGACCCCGCCGGTCCGGACGATCGCCTCGTCGGCCCTCGTCTTCTCCGGCGCCGCGCAGTTCACCGCGGCGGGGCTGCTCGCTGCGGGTGCGGGCGCCGGGGTCGTCCTCGGCACCGTCGCGGTGCTCAACCTCCGCCACCTCCTGCTCGGGGCGGTGCTGCGCCAGCGCCTCGAGGCCACGCCTGCCCGGCGCGCCGCGCTCGCGCTCTGCCTCATCGACGAGACCGCCGGTCTCGCCCTCGCCGAGCGGCGGGAGCCCCTGCGCATCTACGTCCTCGCCGGCGTCGCGAGCTACCTCGCCTGGGTCGGCGGCACGGCGGTCGGGGTGCTCGGCGGGCAGGTCGTCGGCGACCCGCTGCTGGCCGAGGCGATCTTCCCCGTGCTCTTCGTGGGGCTGGCCGCCTCGGCGATCCGCGGGCGCGCCGACGCCGCGCGGGCGGTCGGCGCGGCGCTCGCGACGATCGCCGTGGTCGCCCTGCTGCCGGGCCTGGGCAGCCTCGCCCCGATCGTCGTCGCGGTCGCGCTGGCGAGCGTGGGGCGGCGGGCATGACCTGGCTCCTGCTGGCCGGGCTCGCCGCGCTGACCTACGGCAGCCGGGTCGTGGGGCTGCTCGCCGTGCCCCAGGTCGCTGGCCGGCTGCGCGACGTGCTCGAGCGTCTGCCGGCGCCGCTGTTCGCGGCGCTGGCCGCGCTGCCCCTGCTCGCCGATGGCGCGCTCGCGCCGCCGCCGGTCCTCGCGGCGGTCGCTGGTGGCGTGCTCGCCGCGCTGCTGCGACGCTCGCTGCTCACGGCCCTGCTCGGTGGCCTCCTCGGCTACCTCGCCGCGACGACCCTGGGCTAGACGGGAGGCCTCATGACCGGTGACCTCGACGGGGCCACGGGCCCGCGCCGCGAGGCCGCCGTCGAGGTCCTCGCCGGCCTCGAGGACCGCCTCGGCGACCTCGCTGCGCGCTACCGCGACCTCCACGCCCACCCCGAGCTCTCCGGCCATGAGCGGCGCACCGCCGAGGTCGTGGCCACCGAGCTCGCCGAGGCCGGAGCCGAGGTCACCACCGGCGTCGGCGGCCACGGCGTCGTCGGCGTGCTCACCTCCGGCGACGGCCCCACCGTCGCGCTGCGCGGCGACATGGACGCCCTGCCGATCCGTGAGGCGACCGGCCTGCCGTACGCGAGCACGGCGACGCACCGCCGCGCCGACGGCGTCGAGGTGCCGGTCATGCACGCCTGCGGCCACGACCTCCACACGACGTGCCTGCTGGGCGCCGCCCACCTGCTCGGCGCGGCGCGCCACGCCTGGCGCGGTCGGGTGCTCCTGCTGGCCCAGCCCGCCGAGGAGAGCGTGAGCGGGGCCAAGGCGATGGTGGCCGATGGGGTCTTCCGGCGGTTCGGGCGACCCGTGGCGATCCTCGGCCAGCACGCCACCCCCGCCCCCGCCGGGCTCGTGCTGCACCGCGCCGGCCCGCTCTACGCCGCCAACGCCAACCTCGAGGTGCGACTGCACGGGGTCGGCGGCCACGGCGCCCGGCCCGAGGGCACCGTCGACCCCGTGGCGATGGGCGCCTACGTCGTCACGCGCCTGCAGGCGATCGTGGCCCGCGAGACCGACCCGCGCCAGCCCGCGGTCGTCACCGTCGGGTCCTTCCACGCCGGTACGCGCCCGAACATCATCGGCGAGGAGGCGGTCCTCGAGATCACGACGCGCGCGTCGTCCACCGCCGAGGTCGACGCGCTCGTCGCCGCCGTCGAGCGCGTCGTGCGCGCCGAGGCCGCGGCGGCGGGCGCGCCGCGGGCACCGGAGGTCGTCCGGACCGAGGCCACCCGCGGGCTCGTCAACGACGCCGACGTCGTCGCCGGTGTGCGCGGCCTCCACGCCGCGGTCCTCGGCGAGGAGGCCATCGCCGAGCAGCCCGAGGTCCGCACGACCTCGGAGGACTTCGCCGAGCTCGGCGCGCCCGGTGCCGACGGCGTGAGCGCGGAGCCGATCCCACTCGGCTTCTGGTTCCTCGGGGTCACCCCGGCGCCGGTGTGGCAGGCCGCGGCGGGCGCGACCCTCGCCACGCGGGCCACGGCCGTGCCCGGCACGCACACCCCGCGCTTCGCCCCCGACCCCGAGCCGTCGCTGCGCGCCGGGGTCGCCGCGCTCGCCACCGCGCCGCTCGCGCTGCTCGACCTCCCGTCGGGGGCGGCGCCGCGCTGAGCCCTGCGCCAGGGCCTCAGCCGATGAAGACGAACGCCGCGAGCCAGGCGGCGAAGAGCGCGATGACGAGCCCGCGCAGCTGCGGGCGGTTGGCGAAGCCGGGGTCGTCCTCACGCGCGCCGAAGCCGACGAGGCCCACGAGGATGCCGGCGAGGACGGTGGCGAGACCGCGGGCCGAGCCACCGAGCAGCACCGCCAGGCCCACGAGACTGTTGCCCGCGCCGAAGACGATGAGCGCCCAGGCGAGCACGGCGCGCCAGTCGACGCCGCGCGACCCGCCCCTCGGGCGGGGGTCGTTGGCCATGCCCTGCCTCCTCGGGCCGGCCCAGGCGTGGGCGGGCCGGCCCGCGTCGAGGTCGCTCAGCCGGTGTTCTGCAGCCCTGCCGACAGCCCGGCGACGGTCATCTTCACGATCGACTCGTCGAGCTCGTCGCCTTCCTCCCCGCGGGCCCGCAGGCGCGCGAGGGTGCTGATCTGCAGCAGCGAGAGCGCGTCGACGTCGGCGCGTCGCAGGGAGATCGCCGACTCGAGCGCCGGCTGGCGCTCGAGGAGGTACTCCTGGCTCGTGACCTCGAGGATCATGCGCTCGGTGCGGTCCCACTCCTCGACGATCCGCGCGGTGATCGCGTCGTCGCCCCCGAGCTCGAGGGCGTGCTTGCCGAGGATGCGGTCGGCCTTGGCCAGGCTCATCTCGGCCATCTCGAGGACCGGGGCGAAGAACGGCCAGTCGCGGCGCATGACGCGCAGGAGCTCGACGCCGCCCTCGTCGCGGGCGATCTCCTCGAGGCCGGTGCCCACGCCGAACCAGCCGGTGAGGTTGACCCGGCTCTGCGACCAGGCGAAGACCCACGGGATCGCCCGTAGCGAGCTCAAGTCCCGCGCCTTCGACCGGTGGGCGGGCCGCGAGCCGATCTGGAGCTGGCCGATCTCCAGGTAGGGCGTGGCACGGGCGAAGTACTCGGCGAAGCCCTCGGCCTCGATGAGGTCGCGGAAGGCGCGCTCGCTGGCCTGGGCCATGCGCTGGGCGACCTCGGCGTAGCGCTCCTCGAGACGCCAGGCGCGCTCCTCGGCGTGGGGCACCGAGGTCGCGAGCACGGCGTTGACGGTCCGCTCGAGGTGGCGGCGACCGGTGTTGACCGAGCGGTAGCGCGAGAAGATCACCTCGCCCTGCTCGGTGACCTTGAAGCGGGCGTCGACCGACCCGCCGCCCTGCCCCCGGATCGCGCGGTTGAGCGGACCGCCGCCGCGGCCCATCGAGCCGCCCCGGCCGTGGAAGATGACGAGCTCGACGTCGTGCTCGCGGGCCCAGCGGGCGAGCTTGCCCTGGAGGTAGTGCAGGGCGACGTGGGCGGCGAGCAGGCCGGCGTCCTTGGCGGAGTCGGAGTAGCCGATCATCACCTCGAGCTCGCGACCGCGGGCGTCGAGGCGGGCCTGCTCGGCAGGCTGGGCGAGGATCTCGTCGAGGACGTCGGGAGCGCGCTCGAGGTCGGCGCGGGTCTCGAAGAGCGGGACGACGGTGAGGTAGAACTCCGGGTGCTCGGCGGGCGGGACCGCCGCGGTGGCGAGCGCGCGGACCGCGAGGATGTCGGTCGCCGTCGTCGTGAACGAGATGATGTAGCGGTGGCAGGCCTCCCAGCCGTAGTGGCGCTGGAGCTCGGACATCACCCGGATCGTGTCGAGGACCTCCCGGCCCTCGTCGCTCGTCGGCGCGGTGCCCTCCGGCCAGCCCTCCTCGGCGAGGCGGGCCAGCGCGTCGGCGTCGCGGGAGACCCCGGGGGAGAGCTCCTCGAGGACCCGGGCGTGGACCGCGGAGTGCTGGCGCACCTCGAGGGAGGCGAGGTGGAACCCGAAGGTCTCCGCGCGCCAGCGCAGGTCCTGGATGCCCCCGTAGGCGAGTCGGTGGTTGCCGGCCTCGAGCAGGGAGCGCTGGACGAGGTCGAGGTCGGCGACGAAGTCCTCGGGCTCGTCGTAGGCGTGCTCCCCGCCCTCACGGGTGGCCGCGAGACGGTCGGCGGCGTAGACGAGCTTCTCGCGATGGAGCATGTCGGGCAGCGTCAGCGACAGGGCCTCGGCGCGCTCGGGGAAGCGCTCGCGCTCGACGGCGAGGCTGGCCTCGAGCTCGTCGCTGGCCGGGGCGCCGTGGTGGGTGCTCGCCGTCATCGTCCAGGCCAGCTGCCGGGTCGAGCTCTCGAGGCGGGTCAGCGCCTCGACGGCGTGCAGCCGCCCGGTCTCGCGGGTGACCTCGGCGGTCACGAAGGGGTTGCCGTCGCGGTCGCCGCCGACCCAGCTGCCGTAGCGCAGGAACGCCGGGCTGTGGGGCGGGCGCGCCCCCACCGTCGGCGCCTCGAGGGCGCGGTCGACCTCGCGGTAGACGTTGGCGGCGACCTCGTAGACCTGGTTGCTCAGCACCGCGAGGACGCGACGGACCTCGTCGATCGGCCGTGGGCGGTCGGCCCGGAACGGTCGGGTGCGCCACAGCCCCGTGACCTCCTCGACGAGCCGGCGGCGGATGTCCTGCACACGCGCGTCGTCGACCTCGATGTCGTCGTAGCGCTTGAGCTCGGCGGCCACGCGGGCCAGCCCGTCGGTGATCGCCCGGCGCCGCGCCTCGGTGGGGTGGGCGGTGAAGACCGGGTGGATGCGCAGCCGGTCGACGAGGGCGCGGGTGTCCTCCTTGCCGACGAGCCCGGAGACCTCGCTGACGCCGGCGACGATGCCGTCGTCGTTGACCTGGCCGTTGCGGCCCTTCATGCGCTCGGTCTTGATCCGCTGGCGGTCCTCGGCGATGTTCACGAGCTGGCAGTGCAGGGTGTAGGCCTGCGCGAGGCGGTGGGCGTCGCCCGGGTCGATCCCGGCGACGTGGTCGAGCAACGGCGCGAGGTCGAAGTCGTCGCTCTGGCGCTGGCGGACCGCGGCGTCGCGCAGCCAGTTCATCGTGTCGACGAGGGCCTCGCCCTCGCACTCGGCGAGCACGGACTCGAGCACCTCGGTCAGCAGGGTGATCTCGTAGCGCAGGTCGACCGGCATCGTCGGTGGCGCCTCGCGGATCGGGTGGTCGTTGCGGATCTTCATCGTCGACATGGCGACTCCCCTCCCAAGGGTGCACGGTCCTGCGCGGTGCCCTGCAGCCTCGCACGAGCCGGCGCGCCTGGCGAGTCACGTCTGGGGTCGTTCGTCGAATTCCGTCCGGATCGTTGGGCCGGCATGAGCCCGCGGGGGAGGGTGTGGAGCCGGGCTAGACTCCCCGCGGCCGCACGCGCTACCGTGCCGGTGAACCACATGGCGGTGATTCCGCTTCCCCCGTCCGCCTGTGGTCGCCGAGTCGACGACCGCCTGACGCCGCACACGGGAGGAGCAGCGCAACCGTGGGTGAGCCCTTCGTCCACCTCCACACCCACACCGAGTACTCGATGCTCGATGGGGCCAGTCGCGTCGACGAGCTCATGCGCGCGGCCGCCGCGCAGGGCATGGGCGCGATCGCGATGACCGACCACGGCAACATGTTCGGGGCGATCGACTTCTACAAGGCCGGCCTCGAGCACGGCGTCAAACCGATCCTCGGCTGCGAGCTCTACCTCGCGCCGTACAGCCGGTACGACAAGCGCAGCGCGCGCGGCGGCAAGGGAGGCGACCCGCGCAACGATCCCTACTTCCACCTCACCGCCCTGGCCGAGACCCAGCGCGGCTACAAGAACCTCATGAAGCTCGTGAGCCGGGCCTACCTCGAGGGCTACCACTACAAGCCCCGCGCCGACCGCGAGCTGCTCGCCGAGCACGCCGAGGGCCTCATCATCCTCTCGGGCTGCCTCGGCGGCGAGCTCAACCAGCTCCTGCTGGCCGGCCGTCGCGACGAGGCGCGCGAGGCCGCGGCCTGGTACCGCGACGCCTTCGGCCCCGAGCACTACTACATCGAGCTGCAGGACCACGGCCTCGCCGAGCAGCGCGAGACCAACGGCCAGCTCGTCGAGCTCGCGCGCGAGCTCGACCTCGGGCTCGTCGTCACCAACGACGGGCACTACACCGCCAAGGAGGACCACGAGGCGCACGACGCGCTGCTGTGCATCCAGACCGGCAGCCGTAAGGACGACCCCGACCGCCTGCGCTTCGAGGGCAACGAGCACTACCTCAAGAGCCCCGAGGAGATGCAGGCGCTCTTCCCCGACCTGCCCGAGACCTGGCGCAACACCGCGGCGATCGCCGAGCGCTGCGAGGTCGAGCTGACCTTCGGCGAGCACCACCTCCCGCGCTTCGACACCCCCGACGGGCTCACCGAGGAGGCCTACCTGCGTGAGAGGGTCTACGCGGGCGCCGAGCGGCGCTACGGCACGCCGCTGCGCGACGACGTCGTCGCGCGCCTCGAGCTCGAGCTCGGCGTCATCGAGCAGATGGGCTTCCCGGCCTACTTCCTCATCGTCGCCGACCTCTGCGAGCACGCCCGGGCGAGCGGCATCCGCCTCGGGCCCGGCCGCGGGTCCGCGGCGGGCTGCGCGGTGGCCTACTGCACGGGGATCACCGACCTCGACCCCATCGCCCACGACCTCATCTTCGAGCGCTTCCTCAACCCCGAGCGCGTGACGATGCCCGACATCGACCTCGACTTCGACGAGCGTCGACGCGGGGAGATGATCCGCTACGCCACGGAGAAGTACGGCGCGGACAAGGTCGCGCAGATCATCACGTTCTCGACGATCAAGGCCAAGGCGGCGATCAAGGACGCCGCCCGTGTGCTCGGACACCCCTTCAGCTTCGGCGAGCGGCTCACGAAGATGATGCCCCCGCCGGTGATGGGCAAGGACTACCCCCTCGAGCGGGCCCGCGAGCTCTCGAGCGAGCTCGCCGAGGCCTGGGCGTCCGATCCCGAGGCCAAGGAGGTCCTCGACACCGCGCTCTCGCTCGAGGGCCTGCGCCGGCAGCACTCGATCCACGCCGCCGGGGTCGTCATCGCCGGCGAGGAGATCACCGAGCACTGCCCGATCCTGCGCGTCGAGGCCGACGGGGAGATCGTCACCCAGTACGACGGTGGCATGGTCGAGGACATCGGCCTGCTCAAGATGGACTTCCTCGGCCTGCGCAACCTCACGGTCATCACCGACGCCCTCGACCACATCGAGGCCACGACCGGCGAGCGCGTCGACATCGACGCGGTGCCCCTCGACGACCCGGTGACCTACGCGATGCTCGAGACCGGCGAGACCGACGGGGTCTTCCAACTCGACAGCTCGGGGATGAAGGCCCTCGTGCGGCTGCTGCGGCCGGACTCCTTCGACGACATCGTCGCGCTCCTCGCCCTCTACCGACCGGGTCCGATGTCGGCGGGGCTGCACACCGAGTACGCCGAGCGCAAGCACGGGCGGTCCCGGGTGACCTACCCCCACCCCGACCTCGCCGAGATCCTCGAGCCGACCTTCGGGATCCTCGTCTACCAGGAGCAGGTCCTCAAGATCGCCCAGACCCTCGCGGGCTTCAGCCTCGGCGAGGCCGACCTCCTGCGCCGGGCCATCGGCAAGAAGAAGCAGAAGGAGATGGACGCGCAGAAGGAGAAGTTCCTCTCGGGGATGGCTGGGCAGGGCTACCCCGCCGAGCTCGGCCGCGAGCTCTGGGACCTCATCGAGGGCTTCGCCGACTACGCCTTCAACAAGTCGCACTCGGCGGGCTACGGGCTCGTGAGCTACCAGACCGCGTGGCTCAAGGCGAACTACCCCGTCGAGTACATGGCGGCGCTGCTCACGAGCGTCAAGGGCAACAAGGACCGGCTGCCGCTCTACCTCCACTCGTGCCGGCTCATGGGCATCGAGGTCCTCCAGCCCGACGTCAACGACTCCGCGACCGACTTCGCGCCCGCCAGCGAGCCGGGCGCAGGCGAGGGCGCGCCGGCCAAGCGCATCCGCTTCGGGCTCTCGGCGGTGCGCAACGTCGGTGAGGGCGTCTGCGCGGCGATCATCGAGGCCCGCCGCGCCCACGGGGCCTTCACCGGCTTCGCGGACTTCTGCGAGAAGGTCGACGCCTCGGTGCTCAACAAGCGCACGCTCGAGGCGCTCATCAAGGCCGGGGCCTTCGAGTCGCTCGGCCACCCGCGCAAGGGCCTGCTGCAGTGCTTCGAGCCCGTCGTCGAGGCCGCGCAGGTGCGCAAGCGCGCCGAGGCCGAGGGGCAGTTCAGCCTCTTCGACGGCGGCGCGGACGCGCCCGCCGAGGAGCTCGGCGAGCTCACCGTGCCCGCGGTCGAGTTCGAGCGCAGGGAGAAGCTCGCCGCCGAGCGCGAGATGCTCGGCCTCTACGTCTCCGACCACCCCCTGCTCGGCGTCGAGTCGGTCATCGCCGCGCTGTCGACGCGACCGATCGGCGAGCTCGTCGAGGACCCCCCGCAGGGACCCCTCACCGTCGCCGGCATCCTCACGGGCCTGCAGAAGAAGTACACGAAGCGCGGGGAGCCCTACGTCGTCGGCACGATCGAGGACCTCGCCGGCGGCATCGACTGCATCTTCTTCCCGAGCGTCTACCAGGCCGCGGCCGACCAGCTCGCCGAGGATGCGATCCTCGCGGTCTCGGGGCGGCTCGACGGCTCGGACAACCCCAAGGTCATCGCCACCGAGGTCACCACGCCCGACCTCTCGGAGGCCACCGGCGAGCCGGTGCGCGTGACCCTCGCCCCCCAGCAGGCGACCCGCGAGGTCGTCAGCGCGCTGCGCGGGGTCCTCGAGGGCCACCGCGGGCACGCGCCGGTGCACCTGCGCCTGGCCGGCCAGGACGGGCGCTGCACGACCCTGCGCCTGGCCGACGACGTGCGCGTCAGCCGTGCGAACGGCCTCTACGGCGAGCTCAAGCAGCTGCTCGGCCCCGACGCCGTGGGCTGACCGACGCCACACCTGCCCGAGGCCACCCCCTCACGTCGATAGACTCCGCTGCCATGGCGTCCTACACCGTCTCGGTCGGGTCCTTCGAGGGTCCCTTCGACCTGCTCCTGCAGCTCATCGCCAGGCGCAAGGTCGACATCCACGAGGTCTCGCTCGCCGAGATCACCGACGACTACCTCGCCGCGCTCGCCGAGCTCGAGGAGGTCGACCTCGAGGTCACCACCGAGTTCCTCCTCGTGGCCGCGACGCTCCTCGAGCTCAAGGCCGCGCGCCTGCTGCCCGACGAGACCGACCCCGAGCTCGAGGAGCTCGCCGTCGAGGCGCGCGACCTGCTCTACGCACGCCTGCTCGACTACCGGACCTTCAGCGCCGCGGCCTCCTGGCTCGGCGCAGCGCTCGTCGCCGGCGCGGGCTTCCATCCCCGCGAGGTCGGCCTCGACGACGACCTGCGGCGGCTGCGCCCCCCACCCGAGCTCGGCGTCGACGCCGACGGCCTCGCCCGCCTCGCCGCGCGGGCCTTCGCCGAGCGCCCGAGCCGCGAGGTCGACGTCAGCCACCTCCAGCCGGTGCGGATGACCGTCGGGGAGGCCGCCGAGCTCGTGGCCAGCGAGCTGCGACGGGCCGGGGGGCAGGCCAGCTTCGCCGAGGTCACCGCCGGCTGCCGCCACCCCGTCGAGCGCATCGTGTGCTTCCTCGCGGTCCTCGAGCTCTACAAGCACGAGGCCGTCGACCTCGACCAGGACGAGGCCTTCGGCGACATCACCATCGCCGCGCGCCGCCACGACATCGCGGCCGCGGGGCTCGTCGTCGACGCCTATGAGGGCCGGGCCCCCGACGGCGACGGCGCCAACGACGGCGCGGGCCAGGCCGCCGACGGGCCGACCGCAGCGGACGAGCCCGTGCGCGCGACGGCCGGCGAGGGCGACGATGGCCGCTGAGCCGATCGGAGGGCCGGACACGCCCCCCGAGCCTGGGCTGCGGCGCGCCCTCGAGGGCATCCTCCTCGTCGTCGACGAGCCGGTGCCCGTCGACGTCATCGCCGAGGCGCTCGAGGCGCCGGGCGACGAGGTCGAAGCGGCCCTCACCGCGCTCGCGGCGTGCTACCGCGAGGAGGAGCGCGGCTTCGTCCTGCGCTCGGTCGCCGGCGGCTGGCGCCTCTACACCGACCCCGCGGTCGCCCCGGCCGTCGAGCGCTTCGTCCTGCAGGGTCGCTCGGGGCGGCTGTCGCAGGCCGCGCTCGAGACCCTCGCGATCGTCGCCTACCAGCAGCCGGTCACCCGCTCGCGCATCTCCGAGATCCGCGGGGTCGACGCCGACGGCGCGGTGCGCTCCCTGCTCGCGCGCGGCCTCGTCACCGAGGTCGGCCGGGACGCGAGCCCGGGCCAGCCCCTGCTCTACGGCACGACCCCGGCCTTCCTCGAGCAGCTCGGCCTGTCGAGCCTCGAGGAGCTGCCGCCCCTGCCCGACCTCGGCCCCGACGGGCCCTTGCCCGCCGAGCCGCCGGTCGACGGCTACCGCGCGGCCCGCCGTGTGCTGTCCACCCCGCCCGAGGAGCCGCGCCCGTGAGCGAGCAACGCGTGCAGAAGCTCCTCGCCGCGGCCGGGGTCGGCAGCCGGCGGGCCTGCGAGGAGCTCATCGCCGAGGGGCGGGTGACCGTTGGCGGCGAGGTCGTGGCCCTCGGCGCGAAGGCCGACCCCGAGCGTGACAGCGTCGCCGTCGACGGCGAGCGCGTGCCGGTCAACCCCACCCTCGTCCACCTCCTGCTCAACAAGCCCCGGGGCGTGGTCACGACGGTCACCGACCCGCAGGACCGGCCGACGGTCATGGACCTCGTGCCGCCCTCGCCCCGGGTCTACCCCGTCGGGCGCCTCGACCAGGACACCGAGGGGCTGCTGCTGCTGACCAACGACGGCGAGCTCGCCAACCGCCTCGCCCATCCGCGCTACGAGATCGCCAAGACCTACGTCGCGCAGGTGCGCGGCCCGGTGCGCCGGCGCGCCCTGCGGCTGCTGCAGGAGGGCGTCGAGCTCGACGATGGCCTCGCGCGGGCCCGCGGCGTGCGCGAGCTCGGGCAGTCCGGAGAGCGGGTGCTCCTCGAGCTCGTCCTCGCCGAGGGCCGCAAGCGCGAGGTGCGCCGCATGCTCTCGGCGGTCGGCCACCCCGCCGAGCGGCTCGCACGCGTCGCGATCGGGCCGCTGCCGCTCGGCGACATCGCGCCGGGCAAGTTCCGGCCGCTGCGCACCGACGAGGTGCGCGCGCTCTACGCCGCCGTCGGCCTCGGCGGCGACCGCGACGACACGAGGGAGGGCAGCACCCCGTGACCCACGTGGCCGCGCTGCGAGGCGCCACCACCGTCGAGGAGGACGACCGCGAGGCGGTCCTCGAGCGCACCGGCGAGCTGCTCGCCGCGCTCATGGAGCGCAACGCCCTCACCACCGACGAGGTCATCAGCCTCGTCTTCACCGCCACCGACGACCTCCGCAGCGCCTACCCCGCCGAGGCGGTGCGCGCGGCGGGCATCGCCGACGTGCCGATGCTCTGCATGCGCGAGCTCGACATCGCCGGGCCGACGAACATCCCGCGGTGCATCCGCGTGCTCGCCCACATCCACACCGACACGCCGCGCGCGCAGCTGCGCCACGCCTACCTCCACGAGGCCCGGCAGCTGCGCAGCGACCTGCCCGAGTGAGCGGCGCGCGAGGATGACCGACGCCTCGACCGCGCTGCAGCAGCGCGCGCCACGGCGGGTGGCGATCATCGGCACCGGGCTCATCGGCGCCTCGCTGGGCCTGGCCCTGCGCCGGCTCGTCGACATCGACGCCGTCGTCGGCTACGACGCCGACGAGGGCGAGCTCGCCACGGCGCTGCGCCGCGGCGCGGTCACCGAGGCCGCGCCGTCGGCGCCCGCCGCCGCCGAGGGCGCCGACCTCGTCGTGCTCGCCGTGCCGGTCTCGGCGGTCGGGGCCGCCGCCGCCGAGGTTGGGCCGGCGCTCGCGCCGGGGGCGCTGCTCACCGACGTCGCGAGCGTCAAGGCCAGCGTCGTCGAGGCGCTGCAGCGCGCCGCGCCCGCGCACGCCCACGTCATCGGCGGGCACCCCATGGCCGGCTCGCACGAGGTCGGCGCCGCCCACGCCTCCGCCGAGCTCTTCGTCGGCGCGACGTACCTGCTCACCCCGACGACCTACACCGACCCGCTGGCCTTCGGAAGGCTCCACGCCCTCGTGACCCGCCTCGGCGCGCGCCCCCTCGCGGTCGCGCCCGAGCGCCACGACCTCCTCGTGGCCGTCGTCAGCCACCTGCCGCAGCTCGCCGCGACGACGCTCATGAACCTCGCGAGCGAGCGGGCCCGCGAGGAGCACGCGGGGCTGCTCCTGCTGGCCGCGGGGGGCTTCCGCGACGCCACGCGCGTGGCGGCGAGCAACCCCGACCTCTGGCTCGAGATCGTCCGGGAGAACCGCGCGGCGATCACCGCGGTGCTCGACGACTACGCCGCGCACGTCGCCGACCTGCGCACCGCCCTGGCCGCCGCCGACGACGAGGGGCTGCGCGAGGTGCTCGACCGCGCCCGCGCGGCGCGGCGCGCCCTGCCGGGCAAGGAGGTGCCCTCGGGCACGCTCGTCGAGCTGCTCGTGGCCATCCCCGACCGCCCCGGCGTGCTCGCCGAGGTCACGACGACGGTCGGGGCGGTGCCGGTCAACATCGAGGACCTCTCCATCGAGCACGCCGCCGAGGGCGGTCGCGGGCAGCTGCGCCTGCTCATCGCCGGCGTCGAAGCCGCCGGCGCGGCGCGGGCGGCGCTGGCCGCGTGCGGGCACGAGGTCTGGGAGCGCGTCCCGTGAGCGCGCCGGGACGGGCCCTCGAGGTGCTGCCGGGCCGGGTCGCCGGCACCGTCGCGGTCCCGGCGTCGAAGTCGATGACGAACCGCCTCCTCGCGATCGCCGCGCTGGCCGACGGCGAGGGGGTCCTGCGCGAGCCGCTCGACAGCGACGACGCCGCGGCGATGCGCGAGGCCGTCAGCGCGCTCGGCGCCGAGGTCGCCGTCGAGGCCGGCCGCTGGCGGGTCGCCGGTCAGGCGGGCCGGCTCACCGCCCCCGGTGGGCCGATCGACGCCCGCCTGTCGGGCACGACGATGCGCTTTGCCACCGCGATGGCCACCCTGGCCGACGGCCCGGTCGTCGTCACCGGGGCGGCGCCGCTGCGGCGACGGCCGATCGCCCCCCTCGTCGCCGCGCTCGGCGACCTCGGCGGCAACGTCGCCTGCGCCGACGGCTACCCGCCCACCGAGAGCCGGGGCGGCGGCCTGCGTGGCGGGCAGGCCACCGTCGACGTGCGCCAGTCCAGCCAGTTCGCGAGCGCGGTGCTCCTCGTCGCCCCGTTCGCCGACGACGACGTCGAGGTGCGGCTGCGCGGCCTGGCCGCCGACGGCTACGTCGACCTCACCGTCGGCGCCCTCGCCGACGCCGGCGCGGGCATCGTCGAGGGGCCGGCGCGTGTCTGGACGGTGCGTCCCGGGGGCCTGCGCGCCCCCGACGTCCGCGTCGAGCACGACGCGAGCGCGGCCTGTCACCTCCATGCCCTCGCCGCGGCCAGCGGGGGAGCGGTCACCGTCGCCAACGCCGCGGCCGGCGCACGCCAGCCCGACGCCGGCTTCGCCGACGTCCTCGCGGCGATGGGCTGCGAGGTCCGCCGCGACGGTGACGCGCTCACCGTGCAGGGCCCCGACCGCCTCGCCGCCGTCGACGTCGACCTCGCGGCGATGCCCGACCAGGTCACGAGCCTCGCGGTGCTCTGCGCGCTCGCGGAGGGCACGAGCACGATCCGCGGCGTGGGCGTGGCCCGGGCCCACGAGACCGACCGGCTCGCGGCGCTCGCCGGCGAGCTCGGCAAGCTCGGCGTCGCCGTCGAGGAGGCGCCCGAGCGCCTGCGGATCACCGGCGGCACCGCGCGGGGCCCGGCCACGCTCGAGACCCACGACGACCACCGCCTCGCGATGGCCTTCGCCGCGCTCGGCGCGGCGCTGCCGGGCGTGGCCATCGCCGACCCGGGCTGCGTGGCCAAGACCTACCCGGGCTTCTGGCACGACGTCGCCGGCCTCGGCCTCGAGCAGCGGGAGGTGGGCACGTGATCGTCGTCGCGATCGACGGCCCCAGCGGCGTCGGCAAGTCGACCGCCGCGCGTGGCCTCGCCCGGCGCCTCGGCGTGCCCCACGTCGACACCGGCGCGCTCTACCGCACGGCGGCCCTCGCGGTGCTGCGCGCCGGGGTCGACCCCGCCGATGGACCGGCCAGCGCCGCGGTCGTCCGGGAGGCGGCGATCGGCCTGCGCGAGGGCCGCGCCCTGCTCGACGGCGAGGACGTCGAGGAGGCGATCCGGGGGCCGGAGGTCACCGCGAGCGTCTCCGCGGTGGCGGCGCACCCCGAGGTCCGTGCCGCGCTCCTCCAGCGACAGCGCGCCGGGGTCCGCGAGCGCGGCGCGGTCGTCGAGGGCCGTGACGCGGGCACCGTCGTCGTGCCCGACGCGCACCTCAAGGTGTGGCTGACCGCCGCTCCCGCCGAGCGCGCGCGCCGTCGGGCCGGCCAGCTCGGCCTCACCGCCCCCGGGGTCGCCGAGCGCCTCACCGCCGAGCTCACCGCGCGTGACGAGGCCGACGCCGCGCAGATGGGCCGGGCCCGGGAGGCGGTCGTCGTCGCCACCGACGACCTCGCCGCCGAGGAGGTCCTCGACCGCCTCGAGGCGATGGCCCGCTCGGCGCTGGCCGCGTCGAGGGACGACGAGGAGGCCAGCCGATGACCGAGCCCAGTGGACCGCCGGTCGTCGCGGTCGTCGGACGGCCCAACGTCGGCAAGTCGACGCTCGTCAACCGCCTCGCCGGCGCGCGGGAGGCCATCGTCGAGGAGCGCCCCGGGGTGACCCGCGACCGCACCTCCCACGAGGCGCAGTGGCGCGGGCGGACGGTCTCGATCGTCGACTCGGGCGGGTGGACCCCCGGCTGGGGCGACCTCGACGACCCGCTCGCCGCGGCGGTGACCGCCCAGGCCGAGCTCGCCGCCGAGCACGCCGACCTCGTGCTCTTCGTCGTCGACGCCACCGTCGGCATCACCGACGACGACGCGGCGGTGGCGGGCTGGCTGCGGCGCGGCGGGGCGAGGGTCGTCGTCGTGGCGAACAAGGCCGACACCCTCGGCGCCCCCGGCGCGCTCGTCGCGGCGGTCGCCGACCTCCACGCCCTCGGCCTCGGTGACCCGGTGCCGGTCAGCGCGCTGCATGGCACCGGCTCGGGTGACCTCCTCGACGTCGTCCTCGACCGGCTCGAGGCCGACGCGGCGTTCGACCGTCCCGATCCCGACGAGGAGGGCGTGCCCGGCGTCGCGCTCATCGGCCGGCCCAACGTCGGCAAGTCGAGCCTCTTCAACCGCCTCGTCGGGGCCGAGCGGGCCATCGTCGACCACCGTCCGGGCACGACGCGCGATGCCGTCGACACCGTCGTGCGCCTCGGCGACGGGCGGTCCTACCGCTTCGTCGACACCGCGGGCCTGCGCCGACGCGCGCGGGTGCGCCGCGGCGGGGACCCCACCGAGTACTACTCGACGGTGCGCACGCTGCGCGCGCTGTCCTCGGCGGCGGTGGCGCTGCTCATCGTCGACGTCGACGACGTCATCGGCGAGCAGGAGCAGAAGCTCGCCCGGCAGGTCCTCGACGCTGGACGCGGCCTCGTCCTCGTGCTCAACAAGTGGGACCGCATCGACGAGGAGTCCCGCCGCCTGCGCGAGCGGGAGCAGGAGCGGCTGCTGCACTTCCTGCCCGACGCCCCGGTCGTGCGCACCGCGGCCACGACGGGTCGGGGGGTGAGCAAGCTCCCCGACGCCATCGACGCGGTGATCGCCGAGTGGCGCCGACGGGTGCCGACCTCACGGCTCAACGACTGGCTCGCCGAGGCCGTCGCCGAGCATCCGCCGCCGCTCGTGGCCGGTCACACCGTGCGTCTGCGCTACGCCACCCAGGTCGCCGTGGGCCCGCCGACGGTGCGGGTCTTCGCCAGCGGCAAGGTCGAGGACGGCTACCGCCGCTACCTCGAGCGCTCGCTGCGGGAGACCTTCGGCTTCGCCGGCACGCCGATCGACTTCGGCGTGCGGGTGCGCCCACGCTGGGAGGAGCGCGGCCGCTAGCGCGTCCTCAGCCCCCGCGCTCGGCCTTGATGCGCTTGCACTCCGGGCAGATCGGGAAGCGCTCGGGGTCGCGTGAGGGCACCCAGCGCTTGCCGCACAGGGCGGTCACCGCCTTGCCGGTCACCGCGCTCTCGACGATCGACGAGCGCGGCACGTAGTGGCTGAACCGCTCGTGGTCGCCGTCGTCGGGCTCGGCGACCCTCGGGCGCTGCTCGATGTCGACGCTGCTCACGGCCGCTCCTCGCTCGTCGATGGCGACGTGCCGGGCGCCGGCGCGGGGGCGGACGCCGCACACCGGCGCCACGTCGGGATGGGCGGATTCGAACCGCCGATCTCCGCTCCCCCAGAGCGGCGCCCTGGACCAAACTGGGCCACATCCCGGTGACGGCCGCAGCGCGGCCGCCGGGGGCGCAGGCTACCCGCGCGCTGGCGCAGCCGCCACCCGCACGCCCTCGCCTGGCGCCCCGCCGGCGGTGGCGCGAGGATGCGGGCGTCGACGACGAGGAGTGAGACGGTGGGCCTGTTCGATGCTGGCGCACGCGGCGAGGGTACGCCGGCCGAGCCGCGCGCGCGTGTGCTCACCGTGCCCAACGCGATCACCGCGCTGCGCCTTGCCGGCATCCCCGTCTTCGCCTGGCTCGTGCTCGGCCCTACCGCCTACGGACCGGCGCTGGCCCTGCTCGTGGCGATCGCCGCCTCGGACTGGGTCGACGGCTACATCGCGCGACGCTTCGATCAGGCCAGCCGCCTCGGCGCCGTCCTCGACCCGCTCGTCGACCGTCTCCTCATCGTCGGCGCCCTGCTGAGCCTGCTGGCCGCCGGCGTCGTCCCGCCCGCGCTCGTCGCCGTGCTCGTGACCCGCGACGTCCTCGTCGTCGGCGGTGCGCTCGTGCTCTTCGGCGGGCTCGCGCCGATGCCGGTCAACCGCACGGGCAAGGCCGCCACCGCCGCGCTCTTCGCCGGGATCACGCTGCTGCTCGCCGCCGCCTGGCGGGATGCCGCGGCGGTGTCGGCCCTGGCCTGGGCCCTGACCGGCGTCGGCACCATCGCCTACTATGCCGCTGGACTGCAGTACGCCCGCAAGGCGTGGGAGCTGCGTCGCGGCTGAGGCCCGCGGCGACGAGGGGTGTTGGCGATGGCGGACCCGGCCGACGCGTTGGGACTGGGTGAGAGCCCGCCGCACGACTACGGGCCCCGCGACCCGCGACGCTGGCGCGCGCCGTGGTCGACGCGCGCCGTGGCCGCCCTCACCGCCCTCGGGGCGCTCGTGGTCGGCTTCCTCGTCGCGACGGGGCTGTCGGCCGGTCGCGAGGTCGTCGAGGCGCAGGACGCGCGCAAGGACGAGCTCCTCGCGCTCATCGGCGAGCGCATCGAGCGCACCGAGGAGCTCTCCTCCGAGCTCGACGAGCTCCGCGAGCGCGTGGACGAGACCGAGGACGTCGTCTTCGCCGGCGTCGAGGAGCTCAACCGCGAGGTCGAGGAGCTCGAGCTCGCCGCCGGGCTCACCGACCTCGCCGGACCCGGCGTCGTGCTCGTCCTCGACGACGCGCGCGACCCCTGCCCCCAGCAGCCCGCCGACTGCCGCATCCAGGACGTCGACCTCCAGCTCGCGATCAACACGCTCTTCGCCGCCGGCGCCGAGGCCGTCGCCGTCAACGACCAGCGGGTGCTCAGCGTCACCGCGGTGCGCAGCGCGGGCCAGACGGTGCTCGTCAACCGCCAGGTCCTCACCCCGCCTTACGAGCTCGTCGCGCTCGGCGACCGCGAGGCCCTCGAGCAGGGCGTCGGTGGCTCTCCGCTTGCCGCCGACTTCGCGGCCTGGCGCGACGAGTACGGGCTGCGCTTCGACCTCGAGGGCACGCCCGCCGCGGAGGTGCCCGGCTACCGGGGGTCGGTGCGCCTCGAGCTCGCCGAGCCGGTGGCACCGGCCGTCGGCGAGGACGCGGTCGACCAACCCCGTGGGGAGGAGCCCCGATGATCCCGCTCATCGCCCTGCTGCTCGGCGCGGTGCTTGGCCTCGTCCTGCAACCCGAGGTCCCGGCGTTCCTCGCGCCGTACCTGCCGGTGGCCGTCGTCGCCGCGCTCGACGCGGTCTTCGGCGGGGTGCGGGCGCGCCTCGACGGGACCTTCACCGACCGCGTGTTCCTCGTGTCCTTCCTCAGCAACGTCGTGCTCGCGGTGTTCCTCGTCTTCCTCGGCGACCAGCTCGGCGTCGGCAGCGAGCTGTCGACCGCGGTCATCGTCGTCCTCGGCGTGCGGATGTTCCAGAACCTCGCCGCGGTGCGGCGCCACCTCTTCCAGGCCTAGTCGCTCCTACCATGGGGATATGGTCGAGTCGGTCGAGCAGGCGTCACGGCCCACGCGGCAGGAGGCCACCTCGCCCGCGCGTGGCGGCGTGCCGTGGCTGCGCCTCGGCATCGCGCTGGCCAGCGCCACGCTCGGCTTCGTCCTCGTCGCGCAGGTCCGTGCCACCGAGACCTTCGACGAGCGCCTCGCCGTCGAGCGCGAGGAGGACCTCGCGGTCATCCTCTCCGACCTCACCCAGCGCGGCGACGCCCTGCAGTCGGAGATCAGCGACCTGCGCCTGCTGCTCTTCGAGTACGAGTCGTCGGCGCAGGCCGAGGACCTCGCCCGCCGCAGCCTCGAGCAGCGCCTCGAGGACCTCCGCGTGCTCTCGGGCGAGGCGCCGGTCGAGGGCGAGGGACTCGTCCTCGACATCGCCGATCCCCTCGGGCAGGTCTCCCACGAGCGTCTCGTCGACGTCGTCCACGAGCTGCGCGACTCCGGTGCCGAGGCCATCGACGTCGAGGGGGTGCGGCTCGTGGCCTCCTCGGCCTTCAGTGAGGCCAACGAGCGCCTCGTCGTCGACGGCGAGCCCCTCGAGGAGCCCTACCGGGTCGCCGCCGTCGGGCCCTCGGGGGCGATGGCCTCGGCGCTGGCCCTGCCCGGTGGCGCGCTCGATGCCCTGTCGTCGCTGCCGGAGGTCGAGCCCCGCGTCGAGGAGCTCGCCCAGCTCAGCGTGCCGGCGCGCTCGGGCCGCGCCTCGTTCATCTACGCCGAGCCCGTACCCGACGAGGCCGCGAGCGGGTAGCATCCCGGCGCAGGATCGAGCACGACCATCGCACGCCACCTCTCGAGGAGCGCCGGGGTGAACCCAGCAGACCGCAAGTACTCCGAGGAGCACGAGTGGGCGCGCGCCGAGGGCGCCCGCGTCGTCGTCGGCATCACGAGCTACGCCCAGGAGGCGCTCGGTGACGTCGTCTACGTCGACCTGCCGGCGGCGGGCACGCGCGTCGAGCGCGGCCAGCCCTTCGGCGAGGTCGAGTCGACGAAGAGCGTCTCCGACCTCTACGCGCCGGTCTCGGGCACGATCAGCGAGCGCAACGAGGAGCTCGAGTCGCGGCCCGAGCTCGTCAACCGCGATCCCTACGGCGAGGGCTGGATGGTCGCCATCGACGCCGACGACCCCGCAGAGCTCGACGCGATGCTCGGCGCCGAGGCCTACGACGAGCTCATCGCCCGCGCGTAGCCGGGGGATCCGCCCGGGCGGCGGCGCTGCTACGATGCGCCTCCGCCGGGCCGCTCGCGTCCACGACGGGAAGTGGGGAGCGGATGTACTGCACGCACTGCGGTCATGAGAACCCGACCGACGCGAACTTCTGCGCCAACTGCGGGCGCCCGCTCGCCCCGGTGACCGACCAGACGACCGGCGCGATCGGCCGCATCGACGTCGACGGGGCCGTCGACGACGGCATCGACCAGCGCGGCATCCTCGCCGACCTCGAGGCGGGCACGGCGCTGCTCGCCGTGGTCCGCGGGCCGAACCAGGGCGCGCGCTACCTCCTCGACAGCGACGTCGTCACCGTCGGGCGCCACCCCGACAGCGACATCTTCCTCGACGACATCACCGTCTCGCGCCGGCACGCCGAGTTCCGGCGCGACGGGGAGCGCTTCTGGGTGCACGACTCCGGCAGCCTCAACGGCACCTACGTCAACGGCCGGCGGGCCGAGGACCAGCAGATCGTCACCGGCGACGAGGTCCAGGTCGGCAAGTTCAAGCTCCTCGCGATCGTCGCGGAGCCGACGTCGTGAGGCGCGGGGTCGACGGTGCCCACTGATGGCTACACGATCGGTGAGGTCCTCAACCAGCTCAAGGAGGAGTTCGAGGACATCACGATCTCGAAGATCCGCTTCCTCGAGTCCGAGGGGCTGATCTACCCCGACCGCACCGAGTCGGGCTACCGCAAGTTCACCGACGACGACGTCGACCGGCTGCGCTTCATCCTCACCGCCCAGCGCGACCACTACCTCCCGCTCAAGGTCATCCGCGAGCAGCTCGAGCGGCTCGACGCCGGGGAGCTGCCCGGTGGCGAGGCCGCGGCGCCCCCGGGCGACCGCGCGTCGACCGGGGGGAGCCCGCCGTCGACCGAGCCCGCTGCGGTCGCGCCGATCGAGGTGCCGAGCGCGCCCTCGAACCTCGGCCTGCGCGAGCTCTGCGAGGCCACCGGCCTCGACGCCGCGCAGGTCCGCGCCCTGCGCGACTTCGGGATCCTCGGCGGCCACGAGGAGGACAGCGCGCCCTTCGACGCCGACGACGTCGCCGCCGGCCGCACGGCCAAGGAGCTGCTGCGCCTCGGCCTCGAGCCGCGCCACCTGCGGATGTACCGCCAGTTCGCCGAGCGCGAGGTCGCCCTCTTCGAGCAGCTCGTCACCCCGTTGCAGCGCCAGCGCAACCCCGAGGCGCGCCGCCAGGCGGCCCGCCAGCTCGAGGGCCTCGCCGAGCTCACGACCCGCCTGCAGTCGGTGCTGCTGTCGCGCGAGCTCCGCGCCCACGTCCACCACCACCTGTGATGGGCGTAAGGCGTGCCGGCGCGGCCACCCCGGCGCGTGTCCGCAGCCTGTCGGCCGCGCTCGGCGCGCTCCTCGCCCTGGCCGCCCTCACGGTCGCGCCGCCGGCGCAGGCCGAGCCCGCGGTCACCGCCGAGGGGGCCGTGCTGTGGGAGCCGGCCAGCGACGAGCGCCTCGTCGATGTCGCCGCCGACGAGGCCCGGCCGATGGCCTCGACGACGAAGATCATGACCGCGCTGCTCGCGCTCGAGGAGGCCGGCCCCGACGAGACCGTCACCGTCTCGGCCGAGGCCGCGGCGACCGGACGCGCCCCCGGTGCCGCGACGTTGCGCCTCGAGGAGGGCCAGGAGCTCGCGTTGGAGCACCTCATCGCCGGCATCCTCCTCGAGTCCGGCAACGACGGCGCGGTGGCGATCGCCGAGCACCTCGCGGGCAGCGAGGAGGGCTTCGTCGAGCGCATGAACGCCCGCGCCGACGAGGCCGGCCTCACCGACACGACGTTCCTCAACAGCTCCGGGCTCACCGACGACCCCGAGCACGCGGCGAGCCCCGCCGACCTCGCCGAGCTCGGCGCGCTCGCGATGGCCGAGGGGGCCTTCGCCGAGATCGTCGGGCAGCCGGTGATCGATGATCCCGTCCTCGGTCGGCTCGACAACCGCAACGAGCTGCTCGACGCCTACGAGGGCGCCACGGGGGTCAAGACCGGGTTCACCTCCCTGGCCGGCCTCTGCTTCGTCGCCAGCGCCGAGCGCGACGGGCGCACGCTCTACGCCGTCGTGCTCGACAGCGAGGACAGCTTCGCCGACGCCGCCGCGCTACTCGACCACGGCTTCGCGTCGACGCGCCTCGTGCGCGTCGACGGCGACGAGCCACTCCTGCGCTACCGCTGGGCCGACGCCGAGGCCCCCCTCGTCATCGAGGGGCTCGCCGAGACCCTGCCGGTCGACGCCGAGGTCGTCGGCGAGGCGACCCTGGACGCGAGCGTCGAGCGGCCCGCGCCGGCGGGCACGTCGGCCGGTGAGCTCGTCGTCACCGTCGACGGCGAGACGGTGGCCACCGCCGAGCTCCAGCTCGGCAGCCCCGTCGAGGCTGCCGCCGAGGACCGTGGCGCGGGCGCGGTCGGCGCCGCGCTCGCCGACGGCCTGCGCGGGCTCGCCCGCCTTGCCCCCTCCGAGGTCGTCCTCGATTGAGGGCGGTGGGGGCGGACCCGTAGACTTCACGGGACGACCAGGCAGAGGAGCAGCGGTGATCGAGCTCGAGCTCGTGGGAGTGCGCGTGGAGCTCCCCCACAACCAGCCGATCGTCCTGCTCAAGGAGACGACCGGCACGCGCTTCCTGCCGATCTGGATCGGCCCCGTCGAGGCGACGTCGATCGCCTTCGCCCTGCAGGGGGTGGTGACCCAGCGGCCGATGACCCACGACCTCCTGCGCGACCTGCTCGAGGCCCTCGACGTCGCCGTCGAGCGCATCGTCGTCACCGAGCTCCACGAGGGGACCTTCTACGCCGAGATCCACCTGGCCTCGGAGGCCGAGCCCGTCGTCGTCTCCTCCCGTCCCTCCGACGCCATCGCCCTCGCCGTGCGCGCGAGCGTGCCGATCTACGCCCACGAGGGCGTCCTCGACGAGGCCGGCATCGAGATCGAGGACGACGAGGAGGAGGAGGTCGAGCGCTTCAAGGAGTTCCTCGACGAGGTCACCCCCGAGGACTTCGACCAGTAGCGCCACAACCCCTCGTTTCTACTCTGCGTAGTCTTTCATGCGTCGAACGCGCGGCCTCACGCGATCCCGCGCCTCAGCCCACAGCGTTGTCCCCAGGTTGTGGAGCGCCCGGCGGTGCGTGTGGACGGCGGCCCGGTGGTGTTGACCGGGGTCGGCCGCCGCAGTAGCGTGCACCGCCTCTGGAATCACGGCACTGGCATCCACCGTCGGCCCGGGCAACGCGGGCGGTGCCCCACCGACGCGCGGCGGAGGCCGGGGCGAGGCGAAGGGCGAGGCCATGGGCGGCAGGTCATCGAACCGCTATCTCCGCGACATCCCCCTGCCCGGCATCGACGCCGGTCCGCGCGGCTACCGGGGCCCGGCGGTGTGCAAGCTCGTCGGCATCACCTACCGCCAGCTCGACTACTGGACGACGACCGGCCTCGTGCGGGCGTCGGTCCGCAGCGCCGGGGGATCGGGCTCCCAGCGCCTCTACGCCTTCGACGACATCGTCCAGCTCAAGGTCATCAAGCGCCTCCTCGACACCGGGATCGCGTTGCAGCGCATCCGTGCGGCCCTCGAGTTCGTCCGCGACCGTGGGCTCTCGCTCGCCTCGATCACGCTCATGAGCGACGGCGAGACCGTCTACGCGATGGACGACGAGCGCCAGATCATCGACCTGCTCCGCAAGGGGCAGGGGGTCTTCGCCATCGACGTCGAGCCGCTCGCCGCCGAGACCGAGGCCGCGATCACCGAGCTGCCCGGCGAGCCCGCCTACCCCGCCGGTGAGGCGATCGCCGCCGCGGACGACGACGGCGCCGCCGACACCGGCAGCTGAGCGCGGCCCCGGCCCAGCGCACCGGGTGGATGTGAATGAGCGCCTATTGCCTTCCCGGTCGGCTCGTGGGATGTTGCCCCTTCCCCGGGCGCGCAGCGACCGGGCCGGGCGAGGAGGGCACGTGGTGGCGGCGAGGCGGCGCGGGCAGGTGCGGCGGTGCTGATCGCGCGCGTCGAGGGCTCGGCGGTCTCGACGGTCAAGGACCCCGCCCTGACCGGCATCAAGCTCCTCGTCGTGCGCGAGGCGGGACTCGACGGCGAGCCGCAGGGGGCGGCGTTCATCGCCGCCGACGCCGTCGGCGCCGGTGAGGGCGAGCTCGTCCTCGTCGCGCAGGGCAGCGCCGCGCGGCACACCCAGCTGACCCTCGAGCGCCCCGTCGACGCGGTGATCATGGGGATCCTCGACTCCCTCGAGGCCGGTGGCGAGGTCACGTTCCGCAAGAGCTAGCGAGGAGGGTCGCCAGGGGTGCGCTCGTCGTCACGGGAGCTGCTCAGCGTCGGCATCGACGTGGGCACGACGACGACGCAGGTCGTCTTCAGCCGGCTGCTCGTGCGCGACACCGCCCGTGGCGGATCGGTCCCGCGCCTGGCGATCGACACCCGTACCGTGCTCTACGAGAGCCCGGTCCACCTCACCCCCCTCGCCAGCGCCGACGACGTCGACGCCGACCGCCTCGCCGCGCTCGTCGCGGGGGAGTACGCCGCCGCCGGGGTCGAGCCGGAGACCGTCGAGACCGGCGCGGTCGTCGTCACCGGGGAGATCGCCCGGACCCGCAACGCCGACGCGATCCTCGACGCGGTCAGCGCGCTGGCCGGCGACTTCGTCGTCACCGTGGCCGGGCCCAACCTCGAGGCGCAGATCGCCGCGCGCGGCTCCGGCGCCGCGGCGTACTCCGCCGAGCACTACACCCAGGTCACCAACGTCGACATCGGCGGCGGCACCGCCAACGCCGCGGTCTTCCGCCTCGGCCGCCACCTCGACTCCTCCGCCGCCGCGGTCGGCGGGCGCCAGGTCGAGGTCTCGGCCACCAGCGGCGCGATCGTCCACGTCGCCCCGCCCGGGCGTCGCCTCGCCGACCAGCTCGGCCTCGAGCTGCGCGAGGGCGCACCGGCGCGCCTCGACGAGCTCGAGCGGCTCTGCGAGGCCATGGCCGAGGTCGTCGCCGACCTCGCCCTCGGGCAGGAGGGCGCGCTGACCGCCGCGGTGGCCCTCGGCCGACCGATGCCCGCGGCCAAGGAGTCGACCGCGGTGCTGCTCTCCGGCGGCGTCGGGTCGTGCTACTACCGCGAGGAGGACGCCGCCACGCTCGACGCCGTGGCCGCCTACGGCGACGTCGGGCCGCTGCTCGGCCACGCGCTGCGGCTCGACCGCCGGCTGTCGGCGCTCGAGGTCATCGAGCCCGACGAGACGGTGCGCGCGACGGTCCTCGGCGCAGCGAGCCAGACGGTGACGCTGTCGGGATCGACGATCTGGGCCGAGCCCTCCCTGCTGCCGCTGCGCAACCTCCCCGTGGTACGCCCGCACCTCAACGGCGCGCTCGCCCGTGGGGGAGCGGTGCTCGCCGCGGCGATCGGCGACGGCCTCGCGCGCTGGGACCGCGAGGGCGACGGGCAGGTCGCCCTGGCCCTCGACCTGCCCGAGCGCCTCGACTACGACGGGCTCCAGCGGCTCGCCAGCGGGGTCACCCACTACGCCGACGACGCGCTCGACGCCGACGAGCCCGTCGTCATCGTCACCGGCCGCGACTACGCCCAGGCGCTGGGGCAGACCGTCAAGGGGCTGGCCCCGTCGCGGCCGCTCGTCGTCATCGATCAAGTCGGACTCGACGAAGGGGACTTCATCGACATCGGCACGCCCATCCTCGACGGGCGCGCGGTGCCGCTGTCGGTCAAGACCCTCGTGTTCTACCGCTGAGGGAGGGCGCCATGCTGCTGAGGACCAAGCTCTACGGCACGACCTACGAGTTCGGGTCGATCAAGGAGCTCCTCGCCAAGGCCAACGAGGAGAAGTCCGGGGACCGTGGGGCCGGCATCGCCGCCGACAGCGTCGCCGAGCGCGTCGCCGCCCGCGGCGTCCTCGCCGAGGTCACCCTGGCCACGCTGCGCGAGAACCCGGCGGTGCCCTACGACGACGACGAGGTCACCCGCGTCATCGACGACGCCGTCAACGAGTGGGTCTTCGCCGAGATCAAGGGCTGGAAGGTCGGCGAGTTCCGCGAGTGGCTCCTCGCCGACACCACGACCTCGGCGATGATCACGCGGGTCTCGCGGGCCTTGACCGGCGAGATGGTCGCCGCGGTCACCAAGCTCATGAGCAACCTGGACCTCATGCTCGCGGCGCGCAAGATCGAGGTCAGCGCCCACTGCAACAACACCATCGGCCTGCACGGCCGGCTCGCGAGCCGCAACCAGCCCAACCACCCCACCGACTCCGTCGAGGGGATCCGCGCGGCGATCTACGAGGGCCTGTCCTACGGCTCCGGCGACAGCGTCATCGGCATCAACCCCTCCGACGACAGCGTCGGCAGCGTCGCCCGCCTCCTCGAGATGACCTACGAGATCATCGAGCGCTGGGAGATCCCGACGCAGAACTGCCTGCTCGCCCACGTCACCACGCAGATGGAGGCGATGCGCAAGGGCGCGCCGGTCGGGCTCGTCTTCCAGTCGATCGCCGGCAGCCAGAAGGCCAACGAGGCCTTCGGCGTCGACGTCGCGATGCTCGACGAGGCCTACGACCTCGCCAAGCGCACGTGCTTCACCGCCGGGCCGAACTACATGTACTTCGAGACCGGCCAGGGCACCGCGCTGTCGGCCGACGCCCACCACGGCGCCGACCAGCTCGTCATGGAGGCGCGCAACTACGGGCTCGCCAAGCGCTACGACCCCTACCAGGTCAACACCGTCGTGGGCTTCATCGGCCCGGAGTACCTCTACGACGCGGTCCAGATCACCCGCGCTGGCCTCGAGGACCACTTCATGGGCAAGCTCACCGGCATCTCGATGGGCTGCGACGCCTGCTACACCAACCACGCGGTCGCCGCGCAGAACGACATCGAGAACCTCGCGGTGCTGCTGTCGGCCGCCGGCTGCAACTACTTCATGGGCGTGCCGATGGGCGACGACGCGATGCTGTCCTACCAGTGCACGAGCTACCACGACGCGCCGAGCCTGCGCCAGCTGCTCGGCCTGCGCCCGCTCCCGGAGTTCGAGGCGTGGATGGAGGGGCTCGGCCTCATGCGCGACGGCGTGCTCACCGAGCGCGCCGGCGACGCCTCCTTCTTCCTCCAGCGATAGGGGTCAGCGATGAGCTCAGCCGACATCGACGCCATCGTCGCCGCGGTCCTCGCCGCGCTGCGCGAGGACGGGCGCCTGCCCGCCGAGGGCGGTGGGGCCGCCCCGGCCGCCTCCCCACCCGCGGCGGCCGGGGGCGAGGTCGTCATCGACCTGCCCGACCCCGCCGACGAGGCGCTGCGCCGGCGCATCGGCGTCGACGATCCCGTCGACGCCGAGGGCCTGGCCAACCTCTGCTCGACGACGACCGCGCGCATCGGCGTCGGGCGGGCGGGGCCACGCCCGCGTACGAGCGCGCTCCTGCTCTTCCAGGGCGACCACGGGGTGGCCCAGGACGCGATCTACGGCCTCGTCGACGAGGAGGTCAAGGCGCAGTTCGACCTCTTCACCGTCGAGACCCAGACCGCCGACCAGGACGAGTACCTCCTGCGGCCCGACCTCGGCCGCCGGCTCACCGACGAGGCCAAGGCCACGATCGCCGAGCGCTGCACGCCCAACCCCGAGGTCCAGATCGTCGTCGGCGCGGGGCTGTCGGCCGCCGCGGTCAACCACCAGCTGCCCGACATCCTGCCGGTCATCGAGCAGGGCCTGGCCGACGCCGGGGTCACCGTGGGCACCCCCTTCTACATCGAGCGGGCGCGCGTGGGGGTGATGAACGACGTCGGCGAGGCCACCGGCGCCGAGACCGTCCTCCTGCTCATCGGCGAGCGCCCCGGGCTCGGCGTCGCCGACGCCCTCAGCGCCTACATGGGCTACCAGCCCCGGCCGGGCAAGACCGACGCCGACCGGGACCTCATCTGCATGATCACCTACGCCGGCGGGACCAACCCCCTCGAAGCCGGCGCCTACGTCGTCGAGAAGCTCCGGGAGATGCTGCGCGAGAAGGCCAGCGGCGTCGCCCTGGGACGCGAGGACGGCTGAGCCAGGCGGGGGCGAGGCACGAACGGAGAAGAGGAGCGACGATGGCCGTCGGTGACCCCATCAAGCCGCAGATCCTGTCCGCGAGGCTCATCCCGAACGTCGAGCCGGCGTTCGCCGAGCGCCTGAAGCTGCGCCCCGACCAGCGCAGCCTCGGGCTCGTCACCTGCGACATCGACGACTCGCTCTACGTCGCCCTCGACGAGGCGACGAAGATGGCCGAGGTCGAGGTCGTCTACGCCCACAGCTTCTACGCCGGCGCCGACCACGCCTCCGGCCCGCTGTCGGGGGAGATCATCGGCATCCTCGCCGGGCCCGACCCCGCCGAGGCCCGCGCCGGGCTCGGCGCCTGCATCGCCTACGCCGAGCAGGAGGCCTGGTTCACCTCGGCCAACGACGCCGACACGCTCGCGTTCTTCGCCCACACCGTCTCGCGCACGGGCTCCTACCTCTCCGGGGAGGCCGACATCGCCGAGGGCACGCCGCTGGCCTACCTCATCGCGCCGCCGATCGAGGCGACCTACGCCCTCGACGCCGCGCTCAAGGCCGCCGACGTCGAGCTGCAGGTCTGGTTCGCCCCACCCTCGGAGACGAACTTCTCCGGCGGACTGCTCTCGGGCTCGCAGAGCGCGTGCCGGGCGGCCTGCCAGGCCTTCGCCGACGCCGTGACCGACGTCGGGCGCTCCCCGGTGAAGTTCTGAGTCGGCTGACGGGGCCGTGAGCGAAGCGAGGAGTCAGGCGATGGGCGAGGGCTACGACGCCGACCTGCGGTCGGTGCAGCAGGCGCGCCGCCTCGCGGTGGCCGCCCGCGCGGCGCAGCGGGAGTTCGCCTTCGCCACCCAGGCCGAGGTCGACCGCATCGGCGCGGCGATGGCCGAAGCCGGGCAGGCCGCCGCCGAGCGCCTCGGCACCCTCGCCCACGAGGAGACCGGCTACGGCGTCGCCGAGCACAAGCGCATCAAGGACGAGTTCGCCACCCGCGACGTCTGGCACTCCATCGCCGAGGTCCCCACCGTCGGGGTGCTCGCGCGCGACGAGGCGCGCAAGGTCGTCGACATCGCCTGGCCGGTCGGCGTCGTCGCCGCGCTCACGCCGTCGACGAACCCGACGTCGACGGCGCTGTACAAGGTCCTCATCGCCGTCAAGGCACGCAACGGCATCGTCGTCGCCCCCCACCCCACCGCGCGCGGGGCGGCCGCCGAGGCGGTGCGGGTCATGGCCGAGGCGGGCCAGCGCGCCGGCATGCCCGCCGGGCTCGTCTCCTGCCTCGAGGAGGTGAGCCTGCCCGGCTCCCAGGAGCTCCTCGGGCACTACGCCACCGACCTCATCCTCGCGACCGGCGGGCCGGGCATGGTCCGCGCGGCGCACAGCGCCGGCAAGCCCGCGATCGGCGTCGGCCCCGGCAACGTGCCCGTCTGGGTCGACCGCAGCGCCGACGTCGGCAAGGCCGCGCGCGACCTCGTCGCCTCGAAGGCCTTCGACTCCTCGGTGATCTGCGCCACCGAGCAGACCGTCGTCGCCGACGCCCCGATCGCCGCGGAGCTGCGCGCGGCGATGGAGGCCGAGGGCGCCCACTGGCTCGACGGCGAGCAGCAGGCCGCGATCGAGCGGGCGCTCTTCGCTGCCGACGGGGCGATCCGCCCGGCCTCGGTCGGCAAGACCCCCCAGCAGCTCGCACGGCTGGCGGGCATCACCGTGCCCCGTCACGCGCGCATCCTCGTCGCCGACCTCGCCGGGGTGGGCCGCGACCACCCGCTGTCGCGCGAGAAGCTCACGACGGTGCTCGGCTTCATCGTCGAGGACGGCTGGCGGGCCGGCTGCGAGCGCTGCATCGCCCTGCTGCGCTTCGGCGGTGACGGGCACTCGCTCGTCATCCACGCCACCGACGAGGACGTCATCCTCGCCTTCGGCCTCGAGAAGCCGGCGTTCCGCATCGTCGTCAACACCTGGGGGACGATGGGCGCGATCGGCGCGACGACCGGGGTCATGCCCTCGATGACGCTCGCCCCCGGTGGGCTCGGGGGCGCGACGGTCAGCGACAACATCACCGTGACCCACCTCCTCAACGTCAAGCGCCTCGCCTACGCCATCTCCGAGCCGCCCGCCGCGGCGTGGTCGCTCGCGCCCGACGTCGAGGGCGCGGGCACGCCGGCACCGACGCCCCGGGCCGGCAAGGCCGCCGCGGGCGAGGACCCCGCGGTCATCGCCGAGGTCGTGCGGCGCGTGCTCGCCGAGCTCGACGACCGGGAGGGCGCGGGATGATCCCCCAGGACCTGACCGGGGAGGTGCGTCGTGGCTGAGCCCGGCCAGGACCGGCGCTGTCAGGCCACGACGGCCTCGGGCCAGCGCTGCCGCAACACCGTGCAGGCGGGGTCGGCCTACTGCGGCCTGCCGGCCCACCAACGACTCGCGAGCGCCCCGCCGCAGGGGGCCGCGCGGGAGCCCCCAGCCCCGACCGAGGAGACGTCGACCGAGGAGACCACGGCTGCGGGGGCGCCACCCGGCGCCGCCGCCCGCGACGACAGCAGCCCCCCAGCGAGCAGCCCACCGGGCAGAAGGAGCGAGGAGATGGCGAACGTGCAGATGATCGCGCTTGGCATGATCGAGACCAAGGGCCTCGTGGGGTCCATCGAGGCCGCCGACGCGATGGTGAAGGCCGCCAACGTCAAGCTCATCGGCAAGGAGGTCATCGGCGGCGGCTACGTCACGGTGATGGTGCGTGGCGACGTCGGCGCGGTCAAGGCCGCGACCGACGCCGGTGCCGCCGCGGCGGGCCGTGTCGGCGAGCTCGCGAGCGTCCACGTCATCCCGCGTCCGCACGGCGACGTGGAGATCATCCTGCCGCAGGCCGACGACGACGCCTGAGCCCGACCCGGCTCCAGATGAGGAGGCGGTGAGGCGATGGCCCCGCACGATCGGGCGAGGGCCGAGGGGCCTCGGGTGATCGTCACCGAGGCCGGCCTTCGCGAGCAGCTCCGCACGCCCACCCATGGCGCCCGGGTCGTCGTGCCCACCGGCGCGCAGCTCTCGCCGGCGGCCGAGGACTTCGTGCGCGCATGGCGTCTCGAGGTGGCCTCCGACGGCGCCCCGGCGCCCTCGGTGGGCACCGCCGAGGAGGTCGCCGCCGCCGCGGCGCGCGGGCAGGGGCCCGGCCAGGGTCAGGGCGCCAACGCGCGCTGGGACCGTCCGGGCACGTTCCCCGTCGTCCTCGACGGGCCGGTCCCGCGCTGCGAGGTCTGCGAGTCGGAGGTGCGCCGCAAGCCGAGCCACCTCACCCAGCTCGACGCCGAGCACTTCGCCCCGAAGACGCACCCCCGCATCGCGCTGCGCGGCAAGCTCGACAGCCTCCACGCCCTCGCGCTGCTCATCGGCGCGCGCGCCGCCGCGGAGGGGCGCGAGGCCCTCGTGGGGCACCTGGGCACGCTCGCGGCCTACTGCCGGGAGATCCAGAGCGCGGAGTACGCCGCACGCCGCGTCGACCCGCTCGTCCTCGATGGGCGCGACGAGGCCTCGGTCCATGCGGTCACCCACGACCCCGACGGTCACCTCGGCATTCCCCACGTCGTGCCCGACGAGGACGATCCCGAGGTGCTGCACTGGCTGAGCTGGCTGCGCTGCCAGGTCCGCGAGACCGAGATCGTCGCAATGGGCGTCGCCCCGATCGAGCGGGCCGGCCCCGAGCAGCGCTCGCTCGTCCACGCGCTCAACCGGCTCTCCAGCGGGGTCTACCTGCTCATCCTCCTCGTGCGTGCCGCCGACCCGGACCGCGGGGGGAGCGGCCCCCGATGAGACCCGACCTCGAGACCGTGCTCGCCGCGGCCGACGCGACCATCGGCCGGGGGGAGGTGCGCGAGCCCCGCGGTGGGGTCCGCGTCGGCGTCGACCTCGGCACGGCCACCACCGTCGTCGTCGCCGTCGACGACGACGGGCTGCCCGTGGCCGGGGCCACCCGCCCCGCCGAGGTGGTGCGCGACGGCGTCGTCGTCGACTTCGTCGGGGCCCGCGAGCTCGTCGCCGAGCTGCGCGCGGAGGTCTCGGCCCGGCTCGGCCTGCCGCTCGAGTCCGCGGCGGCCTGCTACCCGCCCGGGGTGGGCACCGGCGAGGTGCAGGCCGTGCGCTACGTCGTCGAGGGCGCCGGGATGGCCTGCAGCGCCCTCGTCGACGAGCCCACCGCCGCCAACGCCGTCCTCGGCCTCACCGACGGCGCGGTCGTCGACGTCGGCGGCGGCACGACCGGCACGGCGATCCTGCGCGACGGCGAGGTGCGCGCCACCCTCGACGAGCCGACCGGCGGGACCCACCTCACCCTCGTCATCGCCGGCGCCTGCGGCATCACCATCGAGGAGGCCGAGCGCCGCAAGACCGACCCCGCCGAGCAGGAGCGCCTCCTCGGCGTCGTGCTTCCGGTCCTCGACAAGATCGGCACGATCGTCGGGCGGCACATCGACGGCCACCGCGTCGAGGCCGTCGACCTCGTCGGGGGCACGAGCGCCTTCCCCGGCATCGCCGAGATCGTCGGCGCCGCCTGCGGCGTGCCCGCCCGCGTGCCCGGCAACCCCCTGTTCGTGACCCCCCTCGGCGTCGCGCGCTTCGATGGCGCGGCGCTGCCCGTGACGGCAAAGGCGAGCCCATGAGCGAGGCGTTCTCCCTGCGCGCGTACTGCTACCTCGACCGGATGCAGCCCCAGTACGCCTCCTTCGTCGGGACGGTGACCCAGGGCGACCTGCCCGTCGAGGGCATGGCGAGCCTCTACGTCGAGATGGCGCCCGGCAACTGGGTCTTCCGCGTCGTCGACGTCGCGGTCAAGGGCACCGACGCCAAGCCCGGCGCCCAGATCGTCGAGCGGCAGTTCGGGATGTTCGAGATCCACTCCCACTCCCAGGCCGACGTGCTGCGCGCCGGCGAGCTCGTGCTCGGCGAGCTCGGCCTCGAGCTCGCGAGCCGCAAGAAGCCCGAGATCGCCTCGCTGCAGGTCATCACGAACGTCAACCCCTACCAGGCGCAGCTGCTCAACCGCTTCACGCGCGGCATGATGCTCGTCGCCGGGGAGACGATGCTCGTCATCGAGTGCACCCCGGCGGCCTACATCAACCTCGCGGCCAACGAGGCGGAGAAGGCCGCCCCGGTCAACCTCATGCACGTCACCTCGGTCGGGATGTTCGGTCGGCTCTGGATGAGCGGCAGCGAGGCCGACGTCCTCGCCGCCCGCGACGCCGCCGTCGCGGCGATCGAGGCGGTCGAGGGCACCCCATGAGCGCGAGCGCGACACGACACCCCGGCAAGGAGACGTGATGGGCCGGCGCTTCATCACCAAGCAGGACATCGACGCGGCCGCCGACGCGGGCACCTCGGTGCTCGAGCTCGGTGGGCGCGTCACCGTGACCGACCTCGCCCGCGAGCACGCCCGCGAGCGTGGGGTGCGCCTCGTCGAGGGAGCCGGCACGGGCCAGAGCCCCCCGACGACGGCGGGCGGGCCGCTCGCGGCGCCGGCCGAGGCGCCGGAGCCCGCGACGCTGCACGCGCAGGTGCGCGCGGCGGTCATCGCCCGCCTCGGCGCGGCCCCCGACGGCCTCGACGCCGTCATCGCGAGGGTCCTCGACGCGCGCTGAGGCCGCCCCGGGCGTGGCATGCTCGGCGCCATGCCCGAGGGTCACACCATCCACCGCGCCGCGCGCCTGCAAGGGCGGGCGCTGGCCGGGCGGCGCCTCGACGTGGCCTCCCCCCAGGGTCGCTTCGCCGACGGGGCCGCCATGCTCGACGGGCGACGCCTCGAGCGCATCGACGCGGTCGGCAAGCACCTCCTCTACCGCTTCGAGGGCGCCCCGGCGCTGCACGTCCACCTCGGCCTCTTCGGCCGCTTCCTCCTCCACGAGGGCGACGACGCGCCCGCGGCCAGCCCCCAGACCCGCCTCGAGCTCGCTGCCGGCGCCGAGAGCGGCGGAGGGCAGGGTGGTCGCCCCGCGGTGACGCTGCGCTGCAGCGGCCCCACCGCCTGCGAGCTGCTGGCCGGCCCCGAGGAGGCCGCGCTGCGCGCCCGCCTCGGCCCCGACCCGCTCGACCCCACCGCCGAGCCCAGCGGCTTCGCCGCGGCGCTGGCCCGCCGTCGGGCGGGCATCGGCCAGGCGCTGCTCGATCAGCGGGCCGTCGCCGGCGTCGGCAACGTCTACCGCGCCGAGGCGCTCTTCCTCACCGGGCTGCATCCCGACACCTCCGCGGCCAGCCTCGACGCCGACGACGTCGGGGCGCTGTGGGCCACGCTGCGGGCGCTGCTGCGGGCGGGGGAGCGCAGCGGGAGGATCACCACGATCGTCCCGGCCGACCGCACGCGGCCACCGAGCCGCCTGCGTCGCGACGAGGCGCTCTACGTCTACCGTCGCCAGGGCCTTGCCTGCCGGCGCTGCGGGGCGACGATCGAGGCCTGGCCCCTGGGAGGACGGCGGGTCTTCGCCTGTCCGGAGTGCCAACCGCCTCGTCCGACCGGGTGAGCGCGCCCCCGTCCGGCGCGGGGCCGGGTCGGTGGGCGCGCGCTACCGTGGGCACCTCCCCCCGACGGAAGTAGTGAATCCATGGCTTCAGCACGCCGACTCGCGATCCTGCTCGCCGCCCTGCTCCTGCTCGTCGCGGCCTGCGAAGGCGCCGAGGACGGGGCCGCCGACGAGGAACCCGACGACGGAGAGGAGACCTCCGAGGAGGAGGCCCCCGAGCAAGGTGAGGAGCTCGACGAGGACGACCTCGAGGAGATGGACGAGGAGGACCTCGAGGAGCTCGGCCTCGAGCAGCCCGAGGCCCCCGACCCGGTCGATCTTCCCGATGGCCTCGCCGCGGTCGTCGACGACGACGAGATCAGCGATGAGACCCTCGAGGACCGCTTCGAGGCGGTCTCCGCCTCACCGGAGGTCGCCGAGCAGCTCGAGGGTGAGGACGCCGAGACCCTCGAGGAGCAGCTCAAGGCGCAGATCCTCTCCCGCCTCATCCTCGACCGCATCGTCGCCATGGGCGCCGATGAGCTCGGGGTCGACGCCTCCGAGGACGAGATCGCCGAGCGCGAGGCCGAGGAGGCCGAGGCCGCTGGCGGCGAGGAGGCCTTCGACGAGCAGCTCGAGAGCCAGGGCGTGACGACCGAGCAGCTCGAGGAGGAGCTGCGGACGATCGTCCTGCTCGACGGCATCGAGGAGGAGCTCACCGCCGACCTCGACGAGGAGGACTTCGAGGCCGACGAGGAGACCGGCATGTCGCCGGCCGACATGGCCGTGCAGGAGTGGCTCTTCGAGCAGCTCACCGCGCGCGAGGTCGAGGTCGACGAGGACTACGGCGTCTGGAGCGCGGAGAGCGGGCAGGTCATCCCCGCCAGCGCGAACGGGTAGCGCCCCGCCGGCTCGGGACGTGGCCCCCGGCCGGGGCGAGCCCGGCTAGGGGCTGCGGCCCTCGAGCCACGCGAGGAGCGTGCGCGTGGCGACGCCGGTGGCGCCCACCGGGAGGTGGTCGCGCGCGAGCTCCTCGGACAGCAGCGCCGGACCGGCGATGTCGAGGTGGGCCCACGGCAGTCCGCCGGTGAAGCGCTGGAGGAAGAGCGCGGCGACGATCGCCCCTCCACCGGGCTCGTCGCCGATGTTGGCGACGTCGGCGACGTCGCTGTCGAGGAACCGCTCGAGGTCGCCCCACAGCGGCAGGCGCCACTGCGCCTCGCCGGTGGCCGCGGCGGCCTGGGCGAGCCCCTCGGCGAGGTCGTCGTCGGGGGAGAAGAGCGCGCTGGCGTAGGACCCCAAGGCGGCGACCGCCGTCCCGGTCAGGGTCGCGACGTCGACGATCGCCTCGGGTCGGGCCTCGGCGGCGTAGGCGAGGAGGTCGGCGAGGACGAGCCGGCCCTCGGCGTCGGTGTCGAGGACCTCGATGGTCTGGCCGTCCCTGGCGGTGACGACGTCGCCGGGGCGCTGGGCGTCGGCGCCGATGGCGTTCTCGGCGAGCCCGAGCAGGGCGGTGACCTCGACGCCCACGCCGAGATCGGCCAGCGCGCTGCACGCCGCGGCCACGGCCGCCGCGCCGGCCATGTCGGCCTTCATCCCGGCCATGGCCTCCCCGCGCTTGAGCGAGATCCCGCCGGTGTCGAAGGTGATGCCCTTGCCGACGAGGGTCACCGCCCCGGTGGGCTCGGCGGGTCGGTAGCGCAGCTCGACGAGCCGCGGCGGCGCGGCCGAGCCGCGGCCGACCGCGGCGAGCGCCCCGAACCCCTCGGCGGCCAGCCAGTCGGCGTCGCGGACCGTCACCTCGCACCCCGGCGAGCAGAGCGCAGCCAGGCGCGTGGCGAGCTCGGGCGGCCGCTTGCGGTCGGGGGGCAGATCGACGAGCTCGCGGGCGCGCACCGCAGCCTCGGCGTAGACGACCCCGCGCTCGGCGGCCCGTTGCGCCGCTGCGGCCAGGCTCGACGGCACGAGGACGAGGAGCTCGGTTCCCGAAAGGTCGGCCTCGCCCGGGCGTGGCTGGCGGAAGCGACGCTCGACGTGCCCGCCGAGGACGAAGCCCTCCGCGAGCGCGGCAACCGACGAGGCGCGGGGGTGGAGATGGGCGAGGGTCGTCACGACCCGCTCGACGCCGGGCATCCCCCAGGCCTCGCGCGCGGCGATGCCGGCCGCGCGCCGCAGTCCCTCGCCGTCGACGGCGTCCATGCGCCCGAGCCCGACGAAGAGCACCGACCCGACGGGCAGACCCGGCGCGGCGAGGCGCAGCCGCTGGCCGGCCTCGCCCCGGAACGCAGACGTCGAGGGCACCTCCTCGAGGCCGAGGGCGTCGAGCACCGCGGCGACGCCGGGGGCGGCGATCCCGCCCTTGAAGGCGCCGACGACGAGGAGGTCGCCGCTCGTGGTCAGCGGGTCAGCGGCCGCGGTGCGGACGGTCGGCATGATGGGGGCTCCTTGGCGGGGGCGCAGGGCGGTGGGCTCGGGGGTCGGCCGCCGGCGGCGACCGGTCGTGCGGGCAGGGCCGGCGACGATCCACCGCGAGGGCGATCATAGGGCCCGTCCCACCGGCGAGAGGAGCGAGCATCGACACCGCGCTCGTGGCAGGCGCCGCGCTCGTCGTGCTCGGCGGGCTCTGGGCCCAGGCCGCCCGACGGCACGGCCGCCGCCGTCGCAGCGGGGACTGGCAGCCCGGCATGCGCCCGCAGGCGTGGACGTCGCAGGCGCGCTGCCCTGCCTGCGACCGCGTCGGCGGGGTCGTCACCGAGGCGCACGGGGCCGCTGGCCCGTCGCGGCAGGGCGAGGGGCGCCATCCGCCGCAGCCGCTGCTGCGCTTTGCCTGCCTGTCCTGCGGCCACGAGCACGACCGCCGCACGCCGGGCTGAGCGGCCCGGCGCGCTAGCCCTCGACGATGCGCTTGTCGACCGGCTCGCCGTCGACCATCTCGTAGACGATCGGGACGCCGGTGGGGATCTCGACCTGGGTGATCTCCTCATCGGAGATGTCGTCGAGGTCCTTGACGATCCCCCGCAGCGAGTTGCCGTGCGCGGAGACGAGGACGACGTCGACCTCGCGGGTCGCGGGGATGACCTCGGCGTGGAAGTACGGCAGCGCGCGCGCGGTCGTGTCCTTGAGGCTCTCCCCGCCGGGCGGGGGCACGTCGTAGCTGCGTCGCCAGATGTGGACCTGCTCGTCGCCGAACTCCTCGGCGGTCTGCGCCTTGTTGCGGCCGGTGAGCGCGCCGTAGAAGCGCTCGTTGAGCTCCCAGGCCTGGATCTGCTCGAGGTCGGGCTGGCCGAGGGCGTCGAGGACGATCCGGCCGGTGTCGATGGCGCGCTGCAGCGTCGAGGTGTAGGCCCGGTCGACCCGGATGCCCTCGGCGGCGAGCCGCTCGCCGCCCTCCCGGGCCTCGATGCGGCCCTTCTCCGACAGCGGCACGTCGACCCAGCCGGTGAAGCGGTTCTCGGCGTTCCACTGCGACTGGCCATGGCGGACGAGGATGAGCTTGCTCACGGGGTGGTCCTCTCGCTTGCGGGTCGTCTCGCGTCCCCGCGGACGCTACCAAGAACGTGGCCGGCGCACCGGCGACACGGGGGGCATGTCGGGGGTGTCCGGTGATGTCGCCATCCAGGGATCGGCGGCGCCGCCGCGGTAGGGTCGAGTCCATGGTCACCCCCGTCCCACCGTTCCGTCCGCGCGCGATCGTCTTCGACCTCGACGGCGTCCTCGTCGACTCCGAGGGGTTGTGGTCGCAGGCCGAGGCCCGGGTCATCGAGTCCCTCGGCGGTGCCTGGGACCGCGACGTCAGCGCGCGCATGCTCGGCCGTGGGCCGGCCGACGCCGCCGCGGTGCTCGCCGAGCACCTCGAGCACCCCGACGCCGAGGAGGTCGAGGAGCGCCTGCTGACCGTCGCCCTCGAGCTCTTCACCGCCGGCGTCCGACCCCGCGACGGCGCCGGGGCGCTGCTCGCCGCGCTGCGCGGACGGGTGCCGGTGGCCGTGGCGACGAACTCCCGGCGCATCCTCGCCGAGGCGTCGCTGTCCTCGGCCGGCCTCGCAGGCTCGGTCGACGCCCTCATCACCGCCGACGAGGCCGCGGCTGCCAAGCCCGATCCCGCGCCCTACCTCCTGGCCTGCGAGACCCTCGAGGTCGCCCCCTCGGCGACGGTCGTGCTCGAGGACTCCCCGGTCGGCGCCCAGGCGGCGAGGAGCGCAGGCTGCTGGGTCATCGGCTGCCCCGCAGAGATCACGAGCGCGCTGCCGGCGGCGCACGTCATCGTCGCCGACCTCGCGGCGATCGACGTCGCCGTCCTCCTCGACGGCAAGCCGCGCGCCGACGCCCTCGATCCGCGCCAGCGACAGGGGTGACCGACGAGGCCGGGCTCAGCGCGGATCGGCGGGCAGGCGGGCGAGCCCGAGGTAGGCCAGGGCGGTGATGTGGGCGGCGACCTCCTCCTTCGGGGGGTCGCGCACCTCGGCCCACCAGGCGCCGACGTGGACGATCATCCCGACGAGGGCGTGGGCGTAGATCGGCGCGGAGGCGACGTCGAGCCCCGAGGCGGCGAAGAAGCGGGCGAGGACCTCCTCGGCCTTGGCGGCGACGTCGCTGAGCAGGCCCGCCATGCTCCCACCGGAGACCCCCTGCGAGCCCGACGGCGAGTCGCGGGTGAGCACGCGGAAGCCGTCGGGGTCGGCCTCGATGTAGTCGAGGAAGGCCATCGCGCTGCCCTGGACCTGCTCGCGCGCGGCGATGTCGGGGCCGAGACGGGCGGCGACCATCTCGAGCAGGCGCGCGGACTCCCGGTCGACGACGACGGCGTAGAGGCCCTCCTTGCCGCCGAAGTGCTCGTAGACCACGGGCTTGGAGACCTTCGCGCGCGCCGCGATCTCCTCGACCGACGCGCCGTCGTAGCCGAGCTCGGCGAAGACCCCCTTGGCGACGCCGACGAGCTGGGTGCGCCGCTCCGAGGCCGTCATCCGTCGCTCTCTCATGTCCTGGCCGTCCCTCCCGCGCCCTCGCCCGTGGCGGTGGCTAGTCCTGGTCGGCCTCGTCGTCGCCGACGAGCTCGGGCGCGACGTCGGGCACGAAGGTCTGCTCGTGCATCGGCGGGCGGACGTAGGCCTGCGGCGGCGGGCGCTCATCGAGCTCGAACGGCGCGGGGGTGAGGTCCTCGTAGTCGAACAGCGACAGGAGGTGGGAGATGCAGTTGAGGCGCGCCCGGCGCTTGTCGTCGGCCTGCACGACGTACCAGGGCGCCTGCTTGATGTCGGTGTGGGCGAACATCTCGTCCTTGGCCTTCGAGAAGTCCACCCACTTGCGGCGCGACTCGAGGTCCATGGGGCTGAGCTTCCAGCGCTTGGTGGGGTCGTCGACCCGGGCCTGGAAGCGGCGCTCCTGCTCGGTGTCGGAGACGCTGAACCAGTACTTGACGAGGTGGGTGCCCGAGCGCACGAGCATGCGCTCGAACTCCGGGCAGGAGCGCATGAACTCGCGGTACTGGTCCTCGTCGCAGAAGCCCATGACCCACTCGACGCCGGCACGGTTGTACCAGGAGCGGTCGAAGAGGACGATCTCCCCGCCGGCGGGCAGGTGGGGGACGTAGCGCTGGAAGTACCACTGGGTCTTCTCGCGCTCGGTCGGCGTGCCCAGCGCGACGGTGCGCACGATCCGGGGGTTGGTCACCGCGGTGATGCGCTTGATCGCCCCGCCCTTGCCGGCGGCGTCGCGGCCCTCGAAGATCACGACGACGCGCTTGCCCTCGGCCTTGACCCATTCCTGGAGCTTGACGAGCTCGACCTGGAGCTCGCGCAGCTTCTCCTCGTAGAGGCTCTTCTTGATCCGGCCCTTCTTGTTCGTGACGAGGTCCTCGATCTCGTTGAGCTCAAGCGTGGTCATCGCCGCTCCTCTCCGCACGGTTGGGGCCGACCCTGCCCCCACGGTCGCCGCGCGTCAAGCACGAGGGGCCGACCGGCCCTGGGCCAGGGGCGCATGGCCTGCCGCGGCAGGATGGGCACGGCGTCGACGCAGCGATGGCGAGGAGTGCTGAGGTGGTCACGGCAGCCGATGAGGCCGGCGGCGCGGCCCCGCCAGCGGGGCCCGCGTGGCTTTTCCTCGGGCAGGGCGCGATGGGCGCAGCCGCCCTCGCCGCCCTGCTGGGGCACCTGCGCCCCCGGGCGGTGCTCACCCCCGGGCCCGGACCTGTCGCCGACCTCGCCCGCGCGCACGGGCTCCCCGTCGAGGCCGTCGCCGGGCCGGGGCAGGGCCCGCTCGAGGCGCGGGTCGCGCGCCACGGCCCGCTCGACGTCGTCGTCGTGGGCTGCTGGGCCGAGCGCATCGGCCGCGCGGCGCTGGCCGTGCCCGCGCACGGCTGGTGGAACCTCCACCCCTCGGCGCTGCCGGCCTGGCGCGGCGCCGACCCGGTCACCTGGCAGCTGCTGGCCGGCGCGCGAGAGGTGGGGTGCAGCGTCCACGAGATGACCCCGGGCCTCGACGACGGGCCGGTCCTGGCCCGGGGGGCGGTGGCCGTCGGCGAGGACGACGATCGCGGCGCGGTGCTCGCGCGCGCGGGCGCGCGGCTCGGCGCGCTCGCGGGCGAGCGTCTCACCGCCCTGGCCGCGGGCGAGCACCTCGCGGGGCAGGCCCAGGACGAGGCCGCGGCGACGTCGTGCCCGCCGGCTGGCACCGCGGTGCTGCTCGACCCCGCGCGGCTGCGCGCGGCCGAGGCCGCGCGGCTGCTGCGGGCGGTGAGCCCCGCGCCGGGCGCCGCGGTGACCGGCCTCGCGGCGTCCGCGCGGTGCGGGCACCCGCGGATCGGCCCGCGCCGGGACGACGGCGAGGCGGCCGGCGGGGTCGTCGATCTCGACGAGGGCCGCGTGGCCCTGGCGTGCCGCGACCGCTGGGTGCGCGCGGCCCGGCTCGACGTCGGCGCGGTCGAGCCGGGTCCCTCGCGGACCCTGCTCGCCTTCGGCGAGCCGCCAGCCGGAGGGCAGACCGCGCGCTAGCGGTCCCGGATGTCGACGATGGCGCCGTTGTCGAGGTCGTCGTCGAGCAGCCCCCACAGGGCCGTCGCGGCGTCGTCGGGGTCGCGCAACGAGCCGGACTCGTAGAGCTCGATGAACTTCTGGCGCGCCGGGAACTGCTCCTCGGGCGTCTCCCTGATCTCGGCCTGCATCGGCGTGGCCACGGTGCCGGGGGTCGCCGAGATCACGCGGATCCGCCCCCCGCGCAGGTCCTGCTCCTGCCCGACCGCGCGGACCCATGCGTCGACGGCGGCCTTGCCGGCCGAGTAGCTCGACCAGCCCGGGTAGGGCTTGCGCGCCGCGCCGCTCGAGAGGATGACGAGGTCGGCGCGACCGTCAAAGCCCGCGTCGCGCACCGCGCGGATGAAGGCATGACCGAGCACCTGCGGCGCGGCGGAGTTCAGCACGACGTTGTGCTCGTAGGCGTGGTCATCGACCTCCCCGGCGAAGCCGATCGGCGTGAGCGTGCCGGCGGCGTGGACGAGGGCGACCCGCTCGCCCTCGAAGCTCGCGAGGCGCTCGGCGAAGTGCGCGGCCACGGCGCGCCAGCCCTCCGGCGTGGCGAGGTCGGCGGGCACGTGCTCGGTGCCGGGCGTGCCACCTGAGCGCGACAGGTCGATGACGTGGGGGTCGGGCAGCGGCACGGTGCGGGCGAGCGCCGCGCCGATCCCCGATGACGCGCCGGTGATCCAGGCGAGCGAGGTTGTCACGGTGGTCCTCCAGGTCTCGTCGTCGTCGCGCCGCGGGGGCGCGGCGGAGCAGACTATCCTGCCCTGGCGATGACCGACCACCTCCTCCTCGACGTCTCGAGCCTGCTCTACCGGGCCTTCCACGCCCTGCCGTCGTCGATCCGCGACGACGCCGGCCGGCCGGTCGGCGCGGTGCGCGGTTACCTCGACATGGTCGCGCGGGTGCGCGCCGACCGCCGTCCCGACGTCCTCGTCCACGTCCTCGACGACGCCGAGCGCCCCGCCGCACGCGTCGCGGCCTGGCTGGGCTACAAGGCCGAGCGGCCCCAGCCGCCGCCCGAGCTCCTCGCGCAGTTCGCGTTGTTGCGCGAGCTCCTCGCCGCCGCCGGCGAGCAGGTGGCCTACGCCGCCGGCTGGGAGGCCGACGACGCGATCGCCGCGCTCGTGGCCTCCGCCGACGCGGCTGACCATGTCGAGGTGCTCACCGGTGACCGCGACCTCCTCCAACTCGTCGACGACGGCGGCCCGGTCGTGCGCGTGCTCTTCACCGAGCGTGGGGTCAGCCAGCTCAAGGTCTACGACGAGGGCGCGGTCCTCGAGCGCCACGGTGTGCCCCCGGCGCGCTACGCCGACTACGCCGCGCTGCGCGGCGACCCCTCCGACGGGCTGCCGGGTGTGCGCGGCGTGGGGGAGAGGACCGCCCGGGACCTCGTCACGCGCTTCGGCGACCTCGACGGCGTCCTCGCCGCGGCCGACGGGCTCAGCGCCCGCCTAGGCCAGCGCCTCACGGAGGCCTCCGGCTACCTCGCGGCGATGCGTGAGGTCGTGCCGGTGCGCCGTGACGTCGCGCTCATCGTCGAGGACGGCCCCGGCGATGACGACGCGCTGGCCACCCTCGCCGCCGAGCGGCGACTCGAGGGGGCCCTCGCACGATTCCTCGAGGCGCGGGCATGACGCCCCGGCGGCTGCTGCTGCCGGTCGTCGTGGCCGCGGCGGTGCTCGCGGTGCTCCTGCTCGGACGCGAGCCCGAGGCCGACCTCGACCCGCCGCCCCGCGGCCCCGACGACGTCGTCCTCGATCCCGCGGGGATCCTCGACGAGAGGGTGGCCACCGCCTTCTCCGAGCTCGCCGCCCACGGCTGGGACGCCGTGGCGCTGGCCTACGAGAGCCCGCAGGCGGGGGAGGGGGAGGCCCAGCGCGGTGGGCGTCTGCTGCGCGAGGCCTGGCAGGCCGACCTCGTCGTCGTCGCCGTCGCCCGTCCGGGTGAGTTCACCAGCGGGCGGGGCGACCGGCGCCGCGCGGTGGGCGTGGCCGCCGAGAGCGCGCGGTCGGTGCCCCCGGCCCTGCGCGAGGACGTCGCGGAGGAGGCGATGGCCGACCCGGCCGGGCGCGACGCCTGGTCGGAGGCCTTCGTGGCCGCCGCGGAGCGCCTCGCAGCCGAGCTCGAGCCCGGCGGGCCGTGAGTCCCCGGTCAGCCCAGCGCGAGGAGGAAGAGCAGCCCGGCCGCGAACGCGCCGATGCCGAAGCGCAGTGAGGCGCGGCTGACGACCTCGCGGTAGCGCTCGCGCTCGGCGTTGTAGGCGACCGTCGTGACCGTCGCGTCGCCGCGTCGGCGGCTGACCCGGTCCCCGCGCACCTCCTCGCCGGCCGCGCGCACGGTGCGCAGGCGGTCGTAGGCGGCGCGTCGGGCGCTGTCGCCGAGCACCTCCCAGGCGACGTTGGCCTGGCGGGCGCGCTGCTCGGCCCGTGGGTCGTCGGGGCGGGCGTCGGGGTGGGAGGCGCGCATGAGCCGCAGGTAGGCCGCGCGGACCTCCTCAGGGGAGGCGTCCGGGCGCACTCCCAGCGCCTGGTAGTGATCGGGAAGCATCGCGGTCATGGTAGCCGCGCGGACCGCCGCGAAACCACCGCGTCGCGCGGGTCGGGGGCGCGCCCCCGACAGGGATGGCGGCGGCCGGCCGCGGGTACCGTCGGGCCATGCCAGCCCAACGCGTCCTCATCCTCGGTGCCACCGGTTACGTCGGCGGCCGGCTCGTGCCCCGCCTACTCGAGGCCGGCTACCTCGTGCGCTGCCTCGTGCGCACCCCGGGCAAGGTCGACGGGCTGCCGTGGGCGCGCGACGTCGAGGTCGTCGCCGGCGACCTCGCCACCGGGCAGGGCGTCGCCGAGGCCTTCGACGACGTCGACGTCGTCTACCACCTCGTGCACTCGATGGGCAGCCGCGGCGGTGGTCTCGACTTCGCCGCGCTCGACCGACGCATCGCCCTGCGCGTGGCCCAGAGCGCCGAGCGGGCGGGGGTGCGAAGGATCGTCTACCTCGGCGGCCTCGGCGAGGTCGACGCGGGCTCCTCCGAGCACCTGCGCAGCCGCGCGGAGGTCGGCGACATCCTCCTCGCCGGCGCGACGCCGGTCACCGTCCTGCGCGCCGCGGTCATCATCGGCTCCGGCTCGGCGTCCTTCGAGATGCTGCGCCACCTCGTCGAGAAGCTCCCGGTCATGGTCACGCCGCGCTGGGTGCACACGCGCGTCCAGCCGATCGCGATCCGCGACGTCCTGCGCTACCTCGTCGGCGTCATCGCCGAGGAGGGCAGCGAGGACCACGTCTACGACATCGGTGGGCCCGACGTGCTCACCTACCTCGAGATGATGCGCGCCTACGCCCGCGTGGCGGGACTGCCACGACGGGTCGTCGTGCCGGTCCCGGTGCTCTCGCCGAAGCTCTCGAGCCACTGGGTCGGGCTCGTCACGCCGGTGCCCACCGGCGTGGCCAAGCCGCTCGTGGCCAGCCTCACCCAGGAGGTCGTCGTCCGCCCCGACAGCGAGGACGTGCGCGAGGTCGTGCCGGGACCCACGATCCCCTACGCCGAGGCGCTTGACCTCGCGCTGCGGCGCGTCCGTGACCGGGAGGTGCAGACCTCGTGGCGCGACGCCGAGCTCGCCGGTCGTAGCCCCGCCGAGCCCTACCCCGGCGACCCGGCGTGGACCGGCGGGACGCTGCTCAGCGACGAGCAGGAGACCACCGTGGCCGCTGACGCGGCGTCGGCGTTCGTCGCCGTCAGCGCCGTCGGCGGCGACCGCGGCTGGCCGACGCACCGCTGGGCGTGGGCGCTGCGCGGCTGGGTCGACCACCTCGTCGGCGGGGTGGGGCTGCGGCGCGGACGCCGTGACCCCGACGTCGTCCGCGTCGGCGACGCCCTCGACTTCTGGCGCGTCGAGGACGTGCGCGAGCCCGACGGATCGCGCCTCGGCCTCCTGCGGCTGCGCGCGGAGATGAAGCTGCCGGGACGGGCCTGGCTCGAGTGGCGCATCCACCCCCTCGACGGCGCCAGCCGCATCGAGCAGCGCGCCCTCTTCGCCCCACGGGGCATCGCCGGTCGCCTCTACTGGTGGGCGATGCTGCCCTTCCACGCGGTGATCTTCCGGGCGATGGTCGAGCGTCTCGGTGAGGCCGCGGTGGCCGTGGCTACCAGTACCGGTGGGCCGAGAGGGCGGCCCGGGGCGCACGGCGCGTCGGCGGCCTGACGATCCCGCGCGCCACGCTCGTCTCGATGAGGCGCACGACGCGGCCGCGCTGACCGGCGAACGGCGCGAGCAGGGCGAGCATGCCGGCGTCGTCGCAGTCGCGGTCGCCGGCGAGGACGTGCCCGACGAGCCCGGGAAGGTTCGCATCGCCGACGCTCACCGCGTCGGCGTCGCCGAGCGCCAGGCGCGCCTCGGCGCTCGTCCACGCCCCGATGCCGGGCAGGGCGCGCAGCCGCGCGTCGAGCGCGTCCCAGCCCTCGGCGCGGGCCGTCCGCAGACGCACGTCCTCGGCGGCGGCCGCGCGCAGCGCCCGCACCCCACGCCCCGAGATGCCGCAGCGCCGCAGCGTCGCCTCCGGGGCGTGGCGCAGCGCCTCGGGCGTCGGCCAGGCCGCGAGCCCGCCCGCGGTCGGCTCGGCGAGGGCGGCGACGAGCTGCGCGGCCGAGCGGCGGGCCTCGACACCCTGGACGAGCTGGCCGAGCACCCCCCGGCCGACGGCCTCCCCAACGCGTGGGAGCCGCGACAGGCGCAGGGGGCCGCGCGCGGCGAGGAGACGGGCGACCCGCGTGTCGCCGGCGGCCAGCGCATCGAGCGCGCCGGCGTCGTCGTGCCCGCCGACCCAGGCGGCCGCGAGGTCGAGCGCGGACCCGGCGGACTCGGCTGGTGTGGCCACCGGCCCCCAGACCTCGAGGTCGGTGCCGCCGGCTCGCTGGTGCGCCTCGAGCACGAGCGGGCCGGCCGGTCCGGGCTCGGCCCGGCGCACGCGCTGCCCTGGCCCGCGCCGGGCCACCGCGCCGTGGCGCCGGTCGTCGCAGGCGACGTCGCGCAGGTCGACGGTGGCCGCGAGCGTCGTGCTGGCGAGCAGGCGATGGACGGCGGTTGTGGGGGGAGTCACGGGGCCGCAGCATGCCACGGTGGCCACGCCCGGCCGACGAGCGGCCCGCGTCCCGCGTGCGCACGCGGGACGCTGCCACGAGACGACGACGCCCCCGGCGGAGGCCGGGGGCGTCAGCGCTCGGGGCGGCGCTAGGCGGCGGCGCTGACCCCGAGCTCGGTCTGGAGCTTGACGAGCGCCTGGTTCTCGATCTTGCGCACCGACTCCCGGGAGAGGCCGAGCTCGCGCCCGAGGGCGTCGAGGGTCATCGCCTGGGTGCCGTCGAGGCCGTAGCGGCGCTGCAGGACGTACCAGCTGCGCTCGTCGAGGTGGTCGCGGGCGAGGTCGAAGAGGCCCTCCATGAAGGTGCGCTCGACGACCTCGTCGTCGGGGGCATCCTCGGCCACCGCGACGAACTCCCCGAGGTCGCTCGCGTCGGAGTCGAAGCCGACCGGGCGGTCGAGGGAGGTCATCGCGTGATCGCCCTCCATCGCCCGGGTGACCTTGGCCGAGGAGAGCTTCGTCGCCGAGGCGAGCTCCTCGACGGTCGGCTCGCGACCGGTCTCCGACTCGATCCTCGCGGCCGCGGCGCGCACCTTGACGAGCGCGTCGTGCAGGGCGACCGGCAAGCGGATCGTGCGCTCGCTGCCGGCGACGCCGCGCTGGATCGCCTGACGGATCCACCACGTCGCGTACGTCGAGAACTTGTAGCCGCGGCGCCAGTCGAACTTCTCCACGGCGCGGAGCAGTCCGAGGTTGCCTTCCTGGATGAGCTCACCGAGGTCGAGCGTCGAGCGCTTCGAGAACTGCGCGGCGACGGAGACCACGAGTCGGAGGTTGGCCGCGACGAAGTGGTCGAAGGCCTGCTGGCCCTCGCGCTCACGGCGCTGCAGCGCGCGGCGCTCGGCCAGCGGCAGCGTGCTGCCGTGCTCCTCAAGCGCGGCGGACGCCTCGCGCCCGGCCTCGATCGTCTTCGCGAGCCGGATCTCGTCCTCTGCGGTGAGCAGACGGACCTTACCGAGCTCGGAGAAGTACAGATCGAGGAGGTCCTCGGGGACCGACATCGTTGCTGCCTCCGATCGCGTCATGCGCATCGTGCGTGCGGGTCGTCTTGTGCGTGCGTTCACATGCGTTGCAACACCTGCGGTGGGGCCACTGTTCCCGACGGGGCAAGATCCTCACTCGCCCCTGCGGTCGCAGCGACTGCCTCATCGGGCGTCGTCCGGCGGGACCGGGCACCGGCGCGGCGGTGCGCCTTGTCGACCGTTCAGTCTGCCCTATTGACGCACGTCGACTCTTAAAGGTTCCCCAAAAGCGCGTCGGCTACGCTTCGTCGTCATGAACCCCGTGCTGCGCGACCTCGGAGGCAACCCCCTCGCGGCGATCCAGGATCTCAAGA
>JAWOAS010000034.1:0-8249 GCA_046498405.1 Egibacteraceae bacterium | reverse complement strand
CGGGCGGCCTCGATGGTGGCGTTGAGGGCCAGGAGGTTGGTCTGCTCGGCGATGGAGCGGATGAGCTTGGTGGCGTCGCCGATCTGCCCGGAGCTCGTCGACAGGCGGGTGGCCAGGGCCTGGCTGGCCTCGGCGCGGTTGGCGCCCTCGGTGGCCACCGCGGCGGCCTGGGCGGCCTGCTCGGCGATCTCACCGATCGAGGCGGTCATCTCCTCGGTGCCAGTGGCCACCGACGCGGTGCCCTTCGTCACCTCCCCGGTGATCGTGGCGAGCTCGGCGAGGTCGTCGGCGGTGCGGACCGCGTCGGCGGCCAGCAGCGCCGTCGATGCGCGCATGCGCTCGGTGGCCGCGGCGAGCTCCTCACCGGTGCGCTCGAGTGGCACGAGGGCGACGCGCCGCAGCGCGCGCCATGACGTCAAGGCGACGGCGACGATGGCCAGCGCCACGGCGAGCCTGAGCCCCTGGGCCAGCGCACTCGTCGCCGACCACACCCCGAGCCCGGTGGCGGCCAGGCCGGCGCCGGCGAGCCCGCCGATCGCCCAGGCCGCCCGCTGGGTGAGGGTGAGCGTCCACTGCCGCCCCTGGGCGGTGCGACTCCACGGTCCGACCATCGCCGTGCCCCCTGCCGTCGAGCACACGCCTCTGGCGCGGGTCTGGGGCGTGCGCGATACGCCACCCCCCAGTCGTCGTCCCCGGCGGGCCGCTTAAGCGGCTCTTGGCCCCGAAGCGGTGACTGGTCGGCCCGTCGGCGAGGCGGGGTGCTGAAGCGGCGCTTGGCCCCGACGCGGTGAGCGGTCGGCCCGTCGGCGAGGCGGGGGCCGCGCGGCGCCTCAGCGCTCGGTGGGCAGCGGCCGGTCGTCGGGATCGGACTGCCACCACGGGCCGGTGCGCAGGCGGGCGAGCCAGCCCTTGGGCCGGGCCTCCGGTGCCTCGTCGACCTTGCGCTGGTGCCACAGCGCCCGGCGGCGCTCACGGTTGAGCTCGGCGATGGCCTGCAGCGGGATCGCCGCGGGGCAGGCGGGCACGCACTCGGTGTAGTTCGTGCAGTAGCCGAAGTCCTCCTCCATCTGCTCGACCATCGTGCGCACGCGCTCGTAGCGCTCGACGCGGCCCTGCGGCAGATGGGCGAGGTGGCCGATCTTCGCGCCGGCGAAGAGCTGCGCGGCGCCGTTGGGGCAGGCGGCCACGCAGGCACCGCAGCCGATGCAGGCGGCGTAGTCCATGGCCTGGGCGGCCTCGAGCTCGTTGGCGGGCAGGCTGGCGGCCTCCGGCGCGGCGTTGGTCGGCGTCGAGGTGTAGCCGCCCGAGGCGATGACGCGGTCGAGCCCGGAGCGGTCGACGGCGAGGTCGCGCAGCACGCTGAAGGACCCGCCGCGGAAGGGCTCGAGGCGCACCCGGTCGCCGTCGGCGAAGGAGCGCACGCGCTGCAGGCACGCCGGCGTGTTGTCGGTGGGGCCGTGCGGCCGGCCATTGACCATCATCCCGCAGCTGCCGCAGATGCCCTCCCGGCAGTCGTGGTCGAAGGCCACCGGCGTCCTGCCGGCGGCGACGAGCTCGGCGTTGAGCATGTCGAGGAGCTCGAGCAGGCTCATCTCCGGCGTGGCGCTCGTGACCTCGTAGGTCTCGAACGCCCCGGCCGTCTCGGCGTCGTGCTGGCGCCAGACCTCCACGGCGAGCCGCATCACTTGTAGCTCCTCGTCGCGAGCTTGATCTTCTTGAACGTCAGCGGCTCACTGCGCCGCACGGGACGGCCGTCCCATCCCGGAGGCCCCCACGCCGACGTCGAGGCCCAGCGCTGGTCGTCGCGCTCGGCCTCCCCTTCGGCGGTCTGGTGCTCGCTGCGGAAGTGCGCCCCGGCGGACTCGTCGCGGTCGAGGGCGTCGAGGGCCATGAGCTCGGCCAGCTCGAGGTAGTCGGCGACCCGGCCCGCGCGCTCGAGCTCCTGATTGAGCTCGGCGCCGGAGCCCACGACGCGGACGTCGCGCCAGAACTCCTCGCGCAGCGCGCGGATCCGGTCGGCGCCCTCGGCCAGGCCCTCGGCGTGCCGCTCGACGCCGACGTGGTCGATGAGCAGCCTGCCGAGCTCGGCGTGGAAGACGTCGGGGCCGCGCGTGCCGCCGACCTCGAGGAGGCGCTCGACGCGCCCGGTGACCTCGTCGAGGGTGGCGCGCACGTCAGGGTGGTCGTGGGGCAGCGGCTCGCTGCCGAGCTGCGGGGCGAGGTAGTTCGGCACCGTCCACGGCAGGACGAACCAGCCGTCGACCGAGGCCGACAGCAGGGAGTTCGCCCCGAGGCGGTTCGCGCCGTGGTAGTTGAAGCTCGCCTCCCCGCCGACGAACAGCCCCGGCAGCGAGCTCATCTGGTCGTAGTCGGTCCACAGGCCCCCCATGACGAAGTGCGGCCCCGGGGCGATGCGCATCGGCGCGGTCCAGGGGTCCTCGCCGGTGGCCTCGATGTAGAGCTCGAAGAGGTTGGAGTAGCGCTCCTCCATCGTCTTGCGGCCGAGGCGGGCAATGGCGTCGGCGAAGTCGAGGTAGACGCCGTTGCGCAGCGGACCGACCCCCTTGCCGGCGTCGAGCTGGGCCTTGGCCGCCCGCGAGGAGATGTCGCGCGGCGCGAGGTTGCCGAAGGAGGGGTACATCCGCTCGAGGTAGTAGTCGCGCTCGTCCTCGGGGATGTCGTTGGGGTGACGGTCGTCACCGGCCTTCTTCGGCACCCAGACGCGGCCGTCGTTGCGCAGCGACTCGCTCATGAGCGTGAGCTTGGACTGCCACTCGCTCGACAGCGGCAGCGAGGTGGGGTGGAACTGCACGAAGCACGGGTTGGCGAAGAGCGCGCCGCGCTTGTGCGCCCTCCAGGTCGCCGTGACGTTCGAGGCCTTGGCGAGGGTCGACTTGAAGTAGGCGTTGCCGTAGCCGCCGGTGGCGAGCACGACGGCGTGGGCGGTGTGCGGGCGGATCTCGCCGGTGACGAGGTCGCGGGTGACGATGCCGACCGCGCGGCCCTCGCTGACGATGAGGTCGAGCATCTCCTGGCGGGTGTGCAGCCGGCAGCGTCCCGCGCCGACCTCCTTGAGCAGCTGCTGGGAGCCGGCGATCTGCAGCTGCTGGCCGGTCTGCCCCCGGGCGTAGAAGGTGCGCGAGACCTGCACGCCACCGAAGGAGCGCGTGGCGAGCCCGCCGCCGTACTCCCGGGCGAAGGGCACGCCGAGCGCGGTCATGTGGTCGATGACCTTCACCGACAGCTCCGCGAGCCGGAAGACGTCGGCCTCCCGGGAGCGGAAGTCCCCGCCCTTGACGGTGTCCTTGAAGAGCCGCTCGACGCTGTCGCCGTCGGCCTTGTAGGCCTTCGCGGCGTTGATGCCACCCTGGGCGGCCACGCTGTGCGCGCGCCGGGGGGCGTCGTGGAGCGTGAAGACGTCGACGCCGTAGCCGAGCTCGGACAGCGTCGCGGCCGCCCCGGCACCGGCCAGGCCGGTGCCGACAACGATGACCTTGAACTTGCGACGGTTCGCGGGATTGACGAGCCGCAGGTCGAGCTGGTGCTCGCTCCATAGCGTCGCGGGGTCGCCAGGGGGTGCCCCGTCGTGGATCTCGGGGCCGATCGCGCGGCGCTGGTCGAGGTCGACGGTCATCGCGGGCCTTCCGGTCCGTGGCGCGCGGCGCGGTGGCGCGGCCTTCGGTGGCGGTTCGTCCCCAAGCCTGGCTCCCGCCGCGCCCCGAGGCGATGACAGAGGGCGTCGAATGGCCGGGCCGAAGGACCCCTGCCGGAGCGGGCCGGGCGGCGTGGCCCCGCTACACTGCCCGACGGGCGGGCGACGCCCACCCCCCACCAGCGCCGACCGCGAAGCCTCGTCATGCGAGGAGGAGGACGACGTGGCGTCAGAGCCCGCCGCAGCCGCACGCACGGGGTATGACCCCTCCGAGATCGAGCCGCGTTGGCAGCGGGCCTGGGCCGACGCCGCGGTCTTCGACGCCGACGACGACAGCGACAAGCCGCCGTTCTACGCGCTGCACATGTTCCCCTACCCCTCGGGGGACCTGCACATGGGCCACGTCGAGGCCTTCAGCCTCGGCGACGCCGTCGCCCGCTACCAGCGCCTGCGCGGCCACGAGGTCATGAACCCCATCGGCTGGGACTCCTTCGGGCTGCCGGCGGAGAACGCCGCGATCCAGCGCGGCGCCGACCCCGCGGCGTGGACGCAGGCCAACATCGAGACCCACGTCGCGACGATGACCCGCCTGGGCTTTGCCTGGGACTGGTCGCGGCGTCTGCAGACCTCCGATCCGCGGTACTACCGCTGGACGCAGTGGCTCTTCCTCGAGCTCTTCAAAGCCGGCTGGGCCTACCGCAAGGACGCGCTCGTCAACTGGTGCCCGTCGTGCCAGACCGTGCTCGCCAACGAGCAGGTCATCGCCGGGCGCTGCGAGCGTTGCGACGCCGAGGTCGGCAAGAAGACGCTCAACCAGTGGTTCCTCAAGATCACCGACTTCGCCGACCGCCTCCTCGAGGACATGGCCGGGCTCGAGGGCAAGTGGCCCGAGCGCGTGCTCACGCTGCAGCGCAACTGGATCGGGCGCTCCGAGGGCGCCAACGTCACCTTCGCCGTCGAGGCGGGCGAGGCCAGCGAGGACGTCGTCGTCTACACCACCCGTCCCGACACCCTCTACGGGGCGACGTTCTTCGTCGTGGCGCCCGAGCACCCACGCGCCCAGGCGTGGGCGGAGGCCGGCGGGGTGGGCGAGGCCTTCGCCGCCTTCCGCGAGCGGGTCGAGCGCAAGAGCGACATCGAGCGCGAGGCCACCGGCGAGGGCAAGGAGGGCCTCTACCTCGGCGTCAACGCCGTCAACCCCGTCAACGGCGAGCGCCTGCCGGTCTACGCCGCCGACTACGTCCTCATGGGCTACGGCACCGGCGCGATCATGGCCGTGCCCGCCCACGACCAGCGCGACCTCGACTTCGCCCGTCAGCACGGTCTGCCGGTGCGCGTCGTCGTCCAGCCCGAGGGCACCGAGCTCGACGCGGCGACGATGACCGAGGCCGCTGCCGGCGAGGGCGCCACGGTGAACTCCGGGCCCTACGACGGCCAGCCCTGGCCGGAGACCAAGCAGCGCATCACCGCCGACCTCGAGGCGCGCGGGCTCGGGTCGTTCGCGGTGAACTACCGACTCCGCGACTGGCTCGTGAGCCGCCAGCGCTACTGGGGCGCGCCGATCCCGATCGTGCACTGCCCCGACTGCGGGCTCGTGCCGGTGCCCGAGGAGGACCTGCCGGTGCGCCTGCCCGACCCCGGCGACATCGACCTGCAGCCAACCGGCGAGTCGCCGCTGGCCAGCCACCCCACGTGGGCGCAGACGAGCTGCCCGGCCTGCGGGGGGGCGGCCCGGCGCGACACCGACACGATGGACACCTTCGTCGACTCCTCGTGGTACTACCTGCGCTACTGCTCGCCGCACCGCGACGACGTCGCCTTCGACCGCGACGCCGTCCACCACTGGATGCCCGTCGACCAGTACACCGGCGGCATCGAGCACGCGATCCTCCACCTCCTCTACAGCCGCTTCTTCACCAAGGCCCTCCACGACCTCGGCCACCTCGACTTCACCGAGCCGTTCGCGCGGCTGAAGTCCCAGGGCATGGTCATCATGCACGGCCAGAAGATGAGCAAGGGCAAGGGCAACCTCGTCGAGCCCAAGGAGGTCATCGAGGCCTACGGCTCGGACACCCTGCGGGCGACGATGCTCTTCGCCAGCCCCATCGAGGACGACGTCGACTGGGCCGACGTCTCGACCGCGGGGATGTTCAAGTGGCTCTCGCGGCTGTGCCGCCTCGTCGACGAGCACGTCGCCGACCGCCACGGCCGCGACGACGACGCGCTGCGCCGGGCGACCCACGAGGCGATCGCTGGGGTCAGCGAGGACTTCGAGGCCTTCAAGTACAACACCGCGCTGGCCAAGCTCATGACGCTGACCAACGAGACCTCCCAGGCGCTGCGCGACCGCGGGGCCGGCGGCGCGGTCGTCGAGGAGGCGCTCGCGGCGGTGGCGGTCATGCTCTCGCCGATCGCCCCGCACGTCGCCGAGGAGTGCTGGGCGCGCCTCGGGCGGGAGGGCTTCGTCGCCGAGGCCGGCTGGCCCACCTACGACCCCGACCTGCTCGTGCGCGACGTCGTCGTCGTGCCCGTCCAGGTCGACGGCAAGGTGCGCGGCCAGGTCGAGGTGCCCGCCGAGGCCTCCGAGGGCGCCGCGGTGGCCGCCGGACGCGCCGTCGACAACGTCGCCCGCCACCTCGACGGCCGTGAGGTCGTCAAGACGATCTGGGTCCCCGGGCGCATGCTCGCCTTCGTCACCAAGCCCGCCTGAGCGCGGGCCCGGCTCCACCGACCGCGGCCGGGAGGCCGGGTGCGGGCGCGCGAGCGGGTAGCGTGCGCGGTCCCGCGCCGGCGCTCCCCGCGGCGGCGCCGGGCCCCGACCGACACCGTCGCCGAGAGGGAGCGGAGCACCGATGAGCCGGATCATCTACACCTACACCGACGAGGCCCCGGCGCTGGCCACCGAGTCGCTGCAGCCCGTCCTCGACGCCTTCGCCGGCGCGGCCGGCGTCGACGTCGAGACCCGGGACATCTCCCTCGCAGGGCGCATCCTCGCGGCCTTCGGCGACCACCTCGAGCCCGACCAGCAGGTCGGCGACACCCTCGCCGAACTCGGCGCGCTCGCCAAGCGCCCCGAGGCCAACATCGTCAAGCTGCCGAACATCTCCGCCTCGATCCCGCAGCTGCAGGCCGCGATCGCCGAGTTGCAGGCCGCCGGCTACGCCGTCCCCGACTACCCCGAGGAGCCCGCCGACGCCGCCGAAGCGGCGATCAAGGAGCGCTACGAGGCGGTCAAGGGCAGCGCGGTCAACCCGGTGCTGCGCGAGGGCAACTCCGACCGTCGCGTGCCCGCCGCGGTCAAGGCCTACGCCCGCGCCTACCCCCCGCGCATGGGGGAGTGGTCGGCCGACTCGCCCGCCCACGTCGCGACGATGACCGGTGGGGACTTCCGCTCGAGCGAGCGCTCGGTGACCGTGGCCGAGGCCACCGAGGTCCGGGTCGAGCACATCGACGCCGCCGGCGAGGTCACCGTCCTCAAGCCGTCGATCCCGCTCGAGGCCGGTGAGATCCTCGACGCCGCGGTGATGTCGCGGCGGGCGCTGACGGCCTTCCTCGCCGAGCAGGTCGCCGACGCCAAGGCCAAGGGCGTGCTCTTCTCGATTCACCTCAAGGCGACGATGATGAAGGTCAGCGACCCGATCATCTTCGGCCACGCCGTCCGGGCCTACTACGCCGAGGTCTTCGAGCGCCACAGCGAGACCCTCGCCGAGCTCGGCGTGAGCGCCAATGACGGCATGGCCAGCCTCGAGCGCGCCCTCGAGCACGTCGACGACGAGACCCGTGCGGCGATCGAGGCCGACATCGCCAGGGCCTACGAGCATGGCCCCGGCCTCGCCCAGGTCGACTCCAGCCGTGGGATCACGAACCTCCACGTGCCCTCCGACGTCATCATCGACGCCTCGATGCCGGTCGTCGTGCGCGACTCCGGGACGATGTGGAACGCCGACGACGCCCCGCAGCCGGCCAAGTGCGTCGTCCCCGACTCCTCCTACGCCGCGCTCTACGGCGAGACCATCGAGTTCTGCAAGACCGGCGGCGCCTTCGACCCGCAGACGATGGGCAGCGTGCCCAACGTCGGGCTCATGGCGCGCAAGGCCGAGGAGTACGGCTCCCACGACAAGACCTTCGAGATCCCCGCCGACGGCACCGTGCGCGTCGTCGACGCTGCCGGGCGCACCCTCATCGACCACGCCGTGGAGACCGGCGACCTCTGGCGAGCCTGCCAGACCAAGGACGACGCGGTGCGCGACTGGGTGCAGCTGGCGGTGCGCCGGGCCCGCGCCTCCGGCGCGCCGGCGGTGTTCTGGCTCGACGAGACCCGGGCCCACGACGCCGAGGTCCTCACCAAGGTCGACGACGAGCTCGCCGGCCTCGACACCGACGGCCTCAGCCTCGAGGTCATGGCCGTGGCCGAGGCGACCCGCTTCACCCTCGAGCGCGCCAGGGCCGGGCAGGACACGATCTCGGTGACCGGCAACGTCCTGCGCGACTACCTCACCGACCTCTTCCCGATCCTCGAGGTCGGCACGAGCGCGCGGATGCTCTCGATCGTGCCGCTCATGGCCGGCGGCGGGCTCTTCGAGACCGGTGCGGGTGG
>JAWOAS010000031.1:0-13279 GCA_046498405.1 Egibacteraceae bacterium | reverse complement strand
CTTCGCCGGGGCGCCGGTCCCCGCCCGGCCTGGTGGGGCGGCTTCCGCCTGACCCCCCGCGAGGTCGAGGTGTGGCAGGGCCGCGTGGCGCGCCTGCACGACCGGCTGCGCTACCGCCGCGAGGACGGGGGCTGGCGCCTCGAGCGGCTCGCCCCGTGAGCGCCGGCGACGGCATGGACGACACCACGGGGGCGGGGCTGGCGCCTCGAGCGGCTCGCCCCGTGAGCGCCGGGCCCCGGGGCCACGGGTGCCGACGGGCCCGGCCACCGCTGCCCCGAGGCCATCGGGCGGGCCGGCTCGACGGTGGGCGCGAGACTCAGGCCGAGGCCGCGAGCAGCGGGACGAGCATCTCGGCGGGGGTGAGGCTGCCGTGCATCGACTCGAGACGCTGCTCGACGCGGTAGCCAGGGTCGGCGAAGGCCACGGGCGCGTGCGGGGCGAGGACCACGTCGCCGAGCCGCCCGGCCATGACCGGGCTCATCGCCGGGCCGAGCCAGCCCTCCTCGACGACCTCGGCGCGCGAGCGCACCCAGGCCTCGCCGCCGAAGCGCTCGCGGGCGGCCTCGAGGAGGTCGCCGGCAGCACCGCCACGCGCGTGCAGGGAACGGAAGCGGCCCTCCCCGCTGTAGCGGTCGACGAGCGCGTCGACCTCGGCGAGGGAGCGCTGGCCGGCCGGTCCGACCTGGACCTGCCCGTGGTCGGCGGTGACGAGCAGGGCCGCGCCGGAGGGCAGGGCCACGAGGAGGTCGGCGACGAGGCGGTCGGTCGCCGCGACCTCGTCGCGCAGGAAGGGCGTGGCCAGGCCGTGGGCGTGGGCCACCTTGTCGACGCCGTCGTAGTAGGCGTAGACGACGGGGTGGCCCTCGTCGAGCAGGGCACGGCAGTGCGTCACGATCGTCGCGCTCGTGTGCCAGCCGCGCAGGTCCGCGCCGCGCAGGTGCGCCCTCGTGAAGCCGGTGTCGGCGAACGCCGCGCGTGAGACCACCGGCAGGGCCGTGCCGCCGAAGGGCGCGATGGCCTGGACCTCGGCGGGGTCGGGCGCGGTGCCGCGGCCGTCGAGGCGCCAGCGCAGGGCGTTGAGGACCTCGCCGCCGTAGCGGAAGCGGTAGCCGGCCACACCGTGGCGCGCCGGGGGTGTCCCGGTCGTGATCGAGGTCAGCGCCGCAGCGGTCGTGCTCGGGGCCACGGTGGTGATCGGGCCGCCCTCGAGCGCGCCGAGGGTCGGCGCCTCGGTGGCGTGCTCGCCAAGCAGGTGCGAGCCGAGGCCGTCGAGCACGAGGAGCACGACTTGCCGCGCGCGAGCGGCGGCGGCGGGAAGGAGGTCGCGCGGGCCGAGGCCGAGCAGCGCGGGCAGTACCGCACCCACCCACGCCCCGTCGTAGGCGGGTGTGAGCGGGTGAGGCCCGCCGGCGGGGTGCGCGGCGTCGCCGGCGGGTGCGGTCAGGCTAGGCCTCCCAGGCCTCGACCTTGGGGTGGTCGATCTCCTGAGGGCCGACGGTCGCGGCACCGCCGGGGCTGCCGAGGCCGGTGACCGAGTCCTCGAACCACTCGCGGTTGATGGCCTCGAACTCAGCCCACATCTCCGGGAGGTCGTCCTCGTAGGCGATCGCCTCGACGGGGCACACCGGCTCGCAGGCCGCGCAGTCGATGCACTCGTCGGGCTGGATGTAGAGCATCCGCGGGCCCTCGTAGATGCAGTCCACGGGACACTCATCGACGCAGGCGCGGTCCTTCACGTCGATGCAGGGCTCGGCGATGATGTAGACCATAAGGGGCTCCTCACGTTCGGTCCGTCAAGCGATCGTGCGGGCTGCGGACCGCTTCTGCCACCGGGGAGCCTAGCGGGTCGAGGGGTGAGCCGGACAAGGCTGGGCACGATCAGGGTTCCTGTGGTCCCTCGGGACCCGGACCAACGACCCCCACCGGAACGACGGAGGAGAGCGTCATGACCGAGAGCCCGCCACGCACCGCGCTCGTGGCCGGTGGCGGCGGCGCGCTGGGCCGCGCCGTCGTCGACGAGTTGCTCGCCGACGGCTACCGCGTCGCGGTGCCGTGGATCCTCGAGGAGGAGGCCGAGGGCCTGCGCGAGGCGCACGCCGAGGCCCTCGAGGCGCAGCGACTGCGGCTGTCGCAGTGCGACGTCACCGACGCCGACCAGGTCGCCGCGCTGCTCGACGTCCTCGAGGCCGACTGGGGACCGCTGTGGCTGGCGTGCTCGACGGTCGGCGGCTACGCCGGTGGCACGCACCTCGTCGACCTCGACGACCTCACGCTGCTCGACCGCATGCTGCGGCTCAACCTGCGCACCGCCGCGGTCATCGCGCGCGAGGGCCTGCGGCACATGGGCGACGACGGCGGCCGCGTCGTGCTCGTCGGGGCGCGGCAGGCGGTGCGGCCGGGCGCGGGCGAGGCCGCCTACGCGGCGTCGAAGGCCGGCGTAACCTCGCTCGTCGGCACGCTCGCCGCGGAGCTCCACGGCTCGAACCGCACCGCCAACGCCGTCCTGCCGGCGATGATCGACACCCCCGCCAACCGCGCGGCGATGCCGGGCGCCGACCACGAGCGCTGGACCCCACCCGCGGCGATCGCGAAGGTCATCACCTGGCTCGCCAGCGACGACGCCTGGGTCGTCTCCGGGGCGACCGTGCCGACCTACGGCAAGGTCTAGGCGCCCGAGCCCGCGGGCGCCCCCGGCGGTGAGCAGGCCTCACGCGGGCGGGCGGATCGGCACGTCTTCGCAATCGACTACGGTTGTCAACTACGGTCGAGCGTGCGATGCTGGCAATGGTTGTCGACTTCCGCGTCCGCCCGCACACGTTCGAGGAGCCCGCACATGTCCCGACCGCACCGCATCCTCGCCCTGCTCGCCGCCCTGGCCCTCCTCCTCGCCGCCTGCGGCGAGGAGGTCGACGAGGCCGAGGAGCAGGACGACGGCGAGCCCGCAGCCGACGAGCCCGCCGGGGATGAGGACGACGAGACCGACGGGGATGAGGACGACGGGAGCGGGGCCGAGGCCGACGAGGCCAGCGCTGAGGCCACGGCCGTCGGCGAGGGCGTGAGCGCCGTCGCGCCGGTCTTCCCGCTGTCCTGGGTCGCCGAGCAGGTCGCCCCCGCCGCCGACGTCCATCTCCTCACCGACCAGGGCGAGGACCCCCACGACATCGAGCTGTCCCCGCGCGGACGGGAGCGCCTCGAGACGAGCGACATCCTGCTCTACATGGGCGACATCGACTTCCAGCCCCAGGTCGAGACCGCCGCCGAGGCGGCGCAGGGCGAGACCGTCTCGTTCGCCGATGTCGTCGGCGAGGGGACCCTGCGGCAGTGGGGCGACGACGAGGACGACGACCACGCCCACGACGACGGGGACGACGACCACGCCCACGACGACGAGGAGGAGGACGACCACGCCCACGACGACGACGGGGACGGGTCCACCTACGATCCCCACGCGTGGTTCGACCCGGCAGCGATGGCCGTGGTCACCGAGGAGATCGGCGAGGCCTTCGCCGCGACCGACCCCGAGGACGCCGAGGACTACCGCGCCAACGCCGCGACCCTCGCCGAGGAGTTCCTCGCGCTCGACGAGCGCATGGCCGAGACGCTCGGCGGGTCCTGCGAGCACGACTACGTCGTCGTCAGCCACGAGGCCTACGCCTACCTCCTCGAGCCCTTCGGCTACGATCAGCAGGGCGTCTCCGGCGCGGGCGGGCACGGCCCGGCCTCGCCGCAGCGCATCGCCGAGCTCGTGGACATGATCGAGGAGGACGGCATCGAGTACGTGCTCACCGAGCCACTCGAGGGTCGCGAGGACGCCGAGGCCGTGGCGCGCGAGGCCGGCGACGTCGAGCTGCTCGAGGTCTACTCCTTCGGCGTCGTCGACGACGCCCAGCTCTTCGAGGAGGAGGGCTTCATGAGCCTCCTGCGCGAGCAGATCGACGTGACCGCGACCGCCCTCGGATGCGAGTAGACCCCATGCGACCACGCGAGGACACCAGCCAGAGGACCGGGGGGTGCGAGCCCAAGCGCGCGCAGGCCCCGGCCCTGTGCTTTGAGCAGGTCACGTTCGGCTACACGCGCGTGCCCATCCTGCGCGAGGTCTCCCTGCAGGTGCGCGGGGGCGAGTTCGTCGCCCTCGTCGGCCCCAACGGGGCCGGCAAGACGACGATGATGCGCCTGGGCCTCGGGCTGCTGCGCCCGACCCACGGCACCGTCCGCCTCTTCGGCGAGCGCGTCGAGGACTTCGAGGACTGGTGGCGGGTGGGCTATGTCCCCCAGCGGGCCGGCGCCGACGCCGTGCTGCCCGTCAGCGTCGAGGAGGTCGTGCGCACCGGTCTGGCCGGCCACCTCGGCCTCCTCGGCCGCCCGCGGGCCCACCACCGTGAGCGCATGGAGCACGTGCTCGACCTCATGGGCGTCGCCGCCCTGCGCGACCAGCCCATCAACGAGCTCTCCGGCGGCCAGCAGCAGCGGGCGCTCATCGCCCGGGCACTCGTGACCGACCCTTCGCTGCTCGTGCTCGACGAGCCGACGACCGGGGTCGACGCCGACGCCCGCCACGTCCTCAAGGAGGCCCTCGAGCACCTCGTCGAGGTCGAGTGCGTCTCGGTCATCTACATCACCCACGACCCCGAGGGCTTCGAGGGCCTGGCCGACCGCGTCATCGAGGTACGCGCCGGCCGCCTCGCCGACATCACGCGCCGCGAGCCCCGGGAGAGCCGCGTCCCCGAGGAGGACGAGGAGCCGTCGTGGAGGCGCTGAGCTACGGCTTCATCCAGCGCGCGGTCATCGCCACCGCGCTGGTCTGCGCCGTCGCACCGCTGGTCGGCGCCTTCGTCGTGCAGCGGCGCCAGGCGCTCATCGGCGACGGCATCGGCCACGTCGCCTTCGCTGGGGTGGGCGTCGCCTTCGTCACCGGCGTCGACCCCTTCCTCGGCGCGCTGCTCATCACCCTGCTCGCGGCCTACGCCCTCTTCCGCATGGAGCGGCGCGGGCGGCTCGGCGGCGACCTCGCGCTCGCGATGGTCTTCTACGGCGGCATCGCGCTGGGCTACCTCTTCACCCAACGCGCCGGCGGCGGCCTCAACTCCGTGGTGAGCTTCCTCTTCGGCAGCCCGAACAACCTCTCCTGGGGCCAGGTCTGGGCCATCGCCGCGCTCTGCCTCGGCGTCCTCGTCGTCATCGTCGCGCTCTACGGACCGCTCGTCTCGATCGCCTTCGACGAGCCGGCGGCCCGCGTCGGCGGGGTGCCCACCGAGGGGCTGCAGCTCACGCTGACCGCCGTCGTCGCGCTCATCGTCGTCGGGGGGATGTACGCCCTGGGCATCCTGCTCGTCGCCGGGATGATGGTCGTGCCCATCGCCGCGGCCTCCCAACTGGCCCGCAGCTACCGCGGGACGATGGTCATCGGCTCGCTCATCGGCCTGGCCTGCGCCCTGGCCGGGTCGCTCGGGGCCTTCTACGCCGACACGCCGACGGGCTCGACGATCGTGCTGCTGGCCATCGCCTGCTACCTCGCCGCCGCGGTCCTGCGCTCGGCGCGCCAGCGCTACGCTGTGAGCGCCAGGCGAGCGGTGACGGCCTGAGAGGTCGACGGGGAGGGCGACGCGCGGTGCCGACGACGGCTGAGGAGGAGCTCCGCGGGGCCGGGCTGCGCGCCACCCGCCAGCGGCTGACGGTCCTCGAGACGCTGCGGGAGCGACCCGAGGCCGTCACCGCCCAGGGCCTGCACCAGGAGCTGCGCCAGGCCGGCGAGCCGATCGGCCTGACGACGGTCTACCGCACCCTGACCTCGCTGGCTGACGCCGGCATGCTCGACACCTTCGACCGCGACGGCGAGCAGGCGTTCCGGCTCTGCGGCGACGCCCACCACCACCACCTCGTCTGCGAGGTCTGCAACGTCATCGAGGAGATCACCGCCGAGGAGGTCGAGCGCTGGGTCAGCGACGTCGCGCGGCGCCGGGGCTTCACCGTGACCGGGCACCGCGCCGACGTCTTCGGCATCTGCGCGCGCTGCGCGCAGCGGGCGAGGCCCTCGAGCCCGTGAGCGCCGACGCGCTGGCCGACCTCCTCGCCGACGCCCGGGCGGGCGTGGCCTTCACCGGCGCCGGCGTCTCGACGGAGTCGGGCATCCCCGACTTCCGCTCCTCCGAGGGGCTGTGGACCCGCGAGGACCCGCGGGACCTCTCCTTCCGCCGCTACGTCGCCTCGGCAGCCCTGCGCGAGGAGGCCTGGCGGCGGCGCTACGCCCTATGGCAGGACCCGCCGCGACCCAACCTCGGCCACCTCGCCCTCGCCGACCTCGAGGCCGCCGGCCACCTCGCCGGGGTCGTGACCCAGAACGTCGACGGGCTCCACGGCGAGGCCGGGTCGGCGACCGTCGTCGAGCTCCACGGCTCGACGCGGCGGGTGGCCTGCATCGGCGACGCGCCCCGTGCCGGGACCCCGCAGGGGTGCGGCTTCAGCGCCTCGCACACCTGGGCCTTCGCCCGCCTGGAGGCCGGCGAGGCCGACCCGCGCTGCCCCGATTGCGGCGGGATCGTCAAGACGACGACGGTGAGCTTCGGGCAGAACCTCTGGCCCGGTGTCCTCGAGGAGGCCACGGCCCTGCTCGACCGCGCCGACCTCGTGCTCGTCGTCGGCTCGAGCCTTGCCGTCGAGCCCGCCGCGAGCCTGCCCCGCCGGGCCCAGCGCGCCGGCGTGCCGCTCGCAATCGTCAACGCCGAGCCCACCCCCCTCGACGACGTCGCCGAGGTCTGCGTGCGCGCCCGGGCCGGTGGCGTCCTCGCCGACGTCACCGCGGCGCTGCCCTCCCGCCGGCAGGCCTCGGCATGAGCGGGCAGCCGGGCGGCGGCGGGCACGACGACGCCGGGCACGACGACACCGAGCATGACGACACCGGGCACGACGACGCCGGGCACGACGACGCCGGGCACGACGACGCCGGGTACGACGACGCCGGGCAGGCCGCCGGGGGCGGGGCCGGCCCGGGCGCGTCGGGACCCGGGCGCGGCACCCCGCTGCCCCGCGGCCGACCCCGGATGAGCGTGCGCATCGGCCCCGACGCCGTCGGCGAGCGGGTCAGCGTGCGCTTCCGGCTGCCCGAGCCCGAGCCGGATGGGCCCACCGAGAGCGAGGCCGTCGGCTGGCTGCGCGACTGGCGCGACGGCGTGCTCACCATCGAGCGCCGCGACGGCACCCACGCGGTCATCGACGAGGGCGACCTCGTCGCCGGGCGCGCCGTGCCCCCGCCACCGCCTCGCCGTCGGCCGCGCTGAGCCCTCCGCTACACTCCGGACGGTCGAGCACAGGAGCGCGTGCGTGGACGGGACCTCCCCCGGGGGCAGGGCGGTGCCCCACCAGCCCGTCGCCCCCGACACCCCGGCCGTCGAGCTCGAGCGCCTCGCGCTGCAGGAGGCCACCCACCCCGAGGCGAGACCGCTCGTCATCCAGGCGCTCATCTGGCTGCTGCGGGCCTCGAGCGCGGCCCTGGCCGACCAGGCCGACGAGCTGCGCGCCGTCGACCTCTCCCCCAGCGGCTTCAACGTCCTCCAGGCGCTGCGCAACACCCCGGGGCGCGAGCTCGAGCCCTGCGAGATCGCCGAGCGCCTGCTGCTGAGCCGGCCGTCGGTGACCGGGCTCATCGACACCCTCGAGGGCAAGGGCCTCGTCGAGCGGCGTCGTCACCCGCGCGACCGGCGCCGCGTCCTCATCGCGCTCACCGAGGTAGCCGTCGCCCTGCTCGAGGCGCACTACCCCGAGCACTACGCGCGCCAGAACGCGGTCTTCGCCGCGCTGTCCGACGACGAGCTCGCCACGCTCGTCACCCTGCTGCGCAAGGTCGCGGGCGCCACACCCGCCCACCTCGACGAGGACGGCTGACCGCCGGGCTCAGACCTGCACGGGATCGCCGATGCGATGGACCATGATGCGGTTCGTCGAGCCGGCGCCCCCGGGGCGGCCCGAGACGATGACGACCTTGTCGCCATGGCCGACCCACTTGCCGTCGAGCAGCACCCGCTCGGCGGTGGCGAAGAGGTCGGCCTGCTGCTCCTTGAGCGGCACGAGCGCGGCCTCGGCACCCCACATCAGCGCGGTGCGCGCCCGCGTCGACTCCACGGGGGTCAGCCCGAGCAGCGGCGCCGGCGGGCGGAAGGTGCTCACGACCTGGATCGAGGCGCCGCTGATCGAGTAGACGACGATCGCCCGCGCGCCGACGTCGCTGGCGACCTGCACCGCGGCCTCGGCGACGACCCGGGCGACCTTCGTCTCGGTGTCGGGCCCGCGCCACTCCGGCCGGGGGTGCACGAGGTGGGGCGAGGCCTCGGCGACCTCGATGATCTGCGCCATCGTCCGCACCGCCTCGACGGGGTAGCGCCCCGCGGCGGTCTCGCCGGAGAGCATCACCGCGTCGGTGCCGTCGAAGATCGCGTTGGCGACGTCGGAGGCCTCCGCGCGCGTGGCGCGCGGCGAGGTGATCATGCTCTCGAGCATCTCCGTGGCGGTGATGACCGGCTTGGCCGCGGCGTTGGCGCGGTAGATGATCTCCTTCTGGATCGCCGGCACGCGCTCGGGGCCGATCTCGACGCCGAGGTCGCCGCGGGCGACCATGACCGCGTCGCTGGCCTCGACGAGCTCGCCGAGGCGGTCGACGGCCTCGGGGCGCTCGAGCTTCGAGACGATCGGGGTGTCGCTGTCGAGCTCGGCGACGAGCCGCCGGGCGGTCTCGGGGTCCTCGGGCTTGCGCACGAACGACAGCGCGAGCCAGTCCACCCCCATGTCGATCGCGAGGCCGAGGTCCTCGACGTCCTTCTCGGTCAGGCTCGCCGCGCTCACGTCGACCCCGGGCAGGTTCACGCCCTTCTTCGAGCCGACCTGCCCGCCGGCCACGACCCGCGCCCACACCCCGCCGCCGGCGACCCGCGTGACGAGCAGGCGGACCGAGCCGTCGGCGACGAGGACGAGGGCGCCCTGCCCGACGTCGTCGGCGAGCGCCTCGTAGACGACCGGCAGCGCGACCTGGCCCTCGCTCTCGTAGGTGGCGAGCTCCTCGGCGCCGGGCTGGAGGAAGACCTCGCTGCCGGTGACGAGCTCGAGCCCCTCGGGCGGCAGCGTGCCGAGGCGGATCTTCGGGCCCTGGAGGTCGGCGAGGCTGCCAACGTTGCGTCCGAGCTCGACGGCGAGCTCGCGCACCATCTCGAGGCGCCGGACGTGGTCGTCGTGGCTGCCGTGGCTGAAGTTCAGCCGCACGACGTCGATGCCGGCCTCGAGGGCGGCCCGCAGGGTGTCGCGGTCGTCGAGCGCGGGCCCCAGCGTCGCCACGATCTTCGCTCGTCGCACGGGACGCTCCTCGCCTCGTCGGTCGCTACCGCGCTCGGCGCCGCATGCTAGCGCCGAGCCGGCTCAGCGCGAGCGCTCGTAGGGCTTGCCGACGTCGGCGGGCGGCACGGCGCGGCCGATCGCGCCGGCGAGGACGATGATCGTCACGACGAACGGCAGCGACTGGAGGAACTGCGCGGGGATCGGGTAGCCGGCGACCTCGGCGCCGAGCAGCTGCAGGCGGGCGCCGAAGGCCTCGCTGAAGCCGAAGAGGACCGCGCCGCCGAAGGCCGGCCAGGGCCGCCACTTGCCGAAGATGAGCGCGGCCAGGGCGATGAACCCCGTGCCGTTGGTCATGACGTCGTCGAAGGTCCCGACGGTCTCCAGGGAGAACCACGCGCCGGCGAGCCCGGCGAGCAGCCCCCCGATGATCACCGCCTGGTAGCGGGTCTTGACGACGTTGATGCCCAGCGTCTCGCTCGCGTGGGCGTTCTCCCCGACCGAGCGCACCCGCAGGCCCCAGGCCGAGCGGAAGAGCACCACCTGGACGAGCACGAAGATCACGAACATCGACAGGAAGACCGGCTGGCCGACGAAGAGCCGCCCGAGCACGGGCAGGGACGACAGGCCGGGCAGGTCGATCGAGGGCAGCGTGACCCCTCCGCCGAGGCCCTCGGGGATGATGACCTGCCGGCGCAGGAAGCTCGTGATCCCGATCGCGAGGAGGTTGATCGCCACACCGGAGACGATCTGGTCGACCCGGAAGGTGATCGTCATCACCGCGTGCAGGGCGGCCATCATCCCGCCGGTGGCCACCGCGACGACGACCGCGGCGTAGAGCGGCCAGCCGCCGGCGGCCTGCCCGACGAGGCCGTAGAAGACGAAGCCGATGCCCGCGCCGGCGAGCATCATCCCCTCGATGCCGATGTTGATGATGCCCGAGCGCTCGCAGAACAGCCCCGCAAGGGCCCCGAGCGCGATCGGGGTCGCCAGCCGCAGCGACTCCCCGAGCAAGGTGATGACGTTGGTCTGGGGGGTGCCCGACTGCGACAGCGTCGCGATGAGCACGAGCGGCACGACGAGGACGGTCCCGCCGACGAGGGCCGGCACGGCGGCCTGCGGCAGGCGCCGGTCGAGGAGCCCGGCCACGCCGGAGGCGGCGATGAGCCCGGCGAGCACCGGCACCGCGACCGCGGGGTCGAGGTCGAGGCCCGGGGCGATCGCGCCGACGCCGAACTGCAGCGAGACCGCGTCGCTCGGCAGCTGCGACCCGAGCCAGGCCAGCGCAAGGCCCACGACGAGGTAGAGCCCGCCGATGATCTCGAGGCGCGACAAGCCCGTGCGCCCGCCCGGGGCGGGGTCGATGACGACCTCGGGCTCGCGCTCCTCGACGCGGGAGGTGGCGGTGTCCTGGGCCATCAGGTCTGACCCCCCCACCCGGTCGCCGCGGGGGTCGGCGAGCCCGCGGCCCCGCGTTCGGGTCGGATGCGGAAGAGCGTCCGCACGATCATGTCGCCGGCGACGAAGAGGATGACGCTGGCCTGGACGATGCGGACGAGGTCGATGGACAGGTCGGCCTGGACCTGCATGAGCGGGGCGCCCGAGAGCAGGCTGCCCCACAGCAGCGCGGCGGGGATGACCGCGAGCGGGTTGCCCCGGGCAATGAGCGCGATCGCGATCCCGTCGAAGCCGATGTTGCGCAGCAGGCCCGGGGTCAGGTGCGCGCTGTCCCCGGCGTTGACGGCGATGATCCCGCCGATGCCGGCGACCGCGCCGGAGATGAGCATCGACACGACGATGATCCGCGGCACGCTCATCCCCGCGTAGCGTGCCGCCGAGGGGTTCGTCCCGACGGTCCGGATCTGGAAGCCGAGGGTCGAGCGCGACACGAGGTACCACGCGCCGGCGGCGATGACGACGGCGAGGAGGAGGCCGACGGGCAGGGCCGTGCCGGCGACGAGGTCGGGCAGCTGCCCTGCGGGCAGGATGTCGGGGGTCCGCGGCGTCGAGGCGTCGGGGTCGATGAGCAGCATCGGCTCCCGCGAGGTCACGATCCAGTCGACGAGGCGCAGGGCGATCGCGTTGAGCATGATCGTGACGATGACCTCGTGGGCGCCGGTGCGGGCCTTGAGCACGCCGGGGATGCCCGCCCACAGCGCGCCGCCGACCGCGCCGGCGAGGAGCACGACCGGCACGAAGAGGATCGCCGGCAGCCCCGCGAGCGCGCCCATCGTCCCGACCCAGACCCCGGTGAGCCCACCGATGAGCAGCTGCCCCTCGACGCCGATGTTGAACAGCCCCGCGCGGTAGGCCACGGCCACGGCGATGCCGGCGACGACGTAGGGCGTCGAGCGCACGAGCGTGCGCACGAGCCGCTCGGGGTTGCCGAAGGCGCCGGCGAAGAGCGCCGCGTAGGCCTCGAGGGGGTTGGCCCCGGCGACGACCATGATGACCGCGCCGACGACGAGGGCGAGCAGGAGCGCGTAGAGGGGGACGGTGACCGGCGCGAGACGGTGGTAGGTCTCGAGCAGCGCCGCGGCGCCGCCACGACCCGGCCCTCCGGCGTCGTCCTCCGGGGGGAGCCCGCCCCTGCCCTCACCAGCGGCCATCAGGCGACCTCCTCGGTGGCGCGTCCACCGGCCATGAGCAGGCCGAGGCTCTCGCGGGTCGCCTCGGCGCGGTCGACGACGTCGGCGAAGCGCCCCCGGTAGAGCACGCCGATGCGGTCGGCGAGGTTGAGGATCTCGTCGAGCTCGGCGCTGACGAGCAGCACGGCGATGCCGTCGTCGCGCCGGGCGACGATCTGGCGGTGGATGAACTCGATCGAGCCGACGTCGAGGCCGCGCGTGGGCTGGGCGACGATGAGGAGGTCGAGGTCGCGGGAGAGCTCGCGGGCGACGACGAGCTTCTGCTGGTTGCCGCCCGACAGCGTGCCCGCGGGCACCGCCGCCGAGGGCGCCCGCACGTCGTAGTCGGCGATGAGGCGCTCGGCGTGCTCGCGGATCGGGCCCCGGCGCATCACGAGGCGCCGGCTGAAGGGCTGGCGGTGGTAGGCGTTGAGCACGAGGTTGTCGTCGAGGGGGTAGCTCGCGACGAGCCCGTCCTTGGCGCGGTCCTCCGGGACGTGGCCGACGCCGGCGTCGGCGATCTGCCGCGGCGTGGCGCGGGTCATGTCGCGACCGGCGATGGTGATGCGCCCCGACCGCGGCTGGCGGATGCCGGTGAGCGCCTCGACGAGCTCGCGCTGGCCGTTGCCCTCGACGCCGGCGACGCCGAGGATCTCCCCGGCGCGCACGTCGAGGTCGAGGCCGCGCACCATCGCCACCCCACGGTCGTCGGTGACGGTCAGGCCCTCGGTGGCCAGCACGACCTCGCCGGGGCTGGCCGGGGTCTTCTCGACGCCGAAGACGACCTCCCGGCCGACCATGAGCCCGGCCAGCGAGGCCTGGGTCGCCGTGGCGGGGTCGGCGGTGCCGGCGACCCGGCCGCCCCGCAGGACGGTGATCTCGTCGGCCACGGCGAGGACCTCGCGCAGCTTGTGGGTGATGAAGACGATGGAGATCCCGCGGTCGAGGAGGCTGCGTACGACCTCGAAGAAGCCGTCGACCTCCTGCGGGGTGAGCACGGCGGTGGGCTCGTCGAGGATGAGGATGTCGGCGTCGCGGTAGAGCGCCTTCAAGAGCTCGACGCGCTGCTGGGCGCCGACGGAGAGGTCGCCGGTGCGTGCGTCGGGGTCGACGGCCAGGCCGTACTGCTCGCTGAGTTCGGCGACGCGGGTGCGGGCGGCGGCGCGGTCGAGCATCGGGCCCCTCGTGAGCTCGGCGCCGAGGACGACGTTCTCCCAGACGCTGAGGACGGGGATGAGCTGGAAGTGCTGGTGGACCATCCCGATGCCCGCGGCGATCGCGTCGGCCGAGGAGCGGAAGGCCGTCGGTTCACCGCGTACGCGCAGCTCGCCCTCGTC
>JAWOAS010000053.1:0-4562 GCA_046498405.1 Egibacteraceae bacterium | reverse complement strand
CGCAGCAGCGCCCGCCCGAGACCGAGCCCCTGCGCGGCGGGGTCGACGCCGAGGATGTAGACCTCGCCGACGGGCTCGTGGGCGGGGACCTCCTCGGCGTCGTGGCCGTGGTACTTCGTCCAGTGGAAGCCGAGGAGGCGCCCACCGCGCCAGGCCAGCAGCACGTCGCCGGCGACGAACCACGGCAGCGCGCGGCGCCCGGCGAGCTCGACGGCGTCCCAGTCGCCGTTCTCGGGGTGCCCGGCGAAGGCGGCGTTGTTGACCCGCAGCAGCTCGGCGTCGTCGCGCCCGGGCACGTAGGGCGCGAGGGTGACGTCGTCGGGCAGCTCGCCGGGCGGGGGCGGGTCGGGCAGCGGGCGGGTCATGAACGCGAGGTCGCGCTGGACGCTGAAGCCGAGCTCGGCGGCGAGGGTCGCCCCGGGGTCCTCGACGCGGTGGACCCACAGCCACAGCCGCCCGCCGCCGGCGCGCCCGACGACGCCGCAGGTCTCGGCGAGCAGCGCCCGGGCGACCTCGCCGCCGCCGCGGTGAGCGGGGTGGACGACGAGCTCGACGGCCACCCGCGGGACCGCGCCGGGCGCGCCCCAGCGCGTGTGGGCGTAGCCGATGAGCGCGCCGTCCTCGTCGCGGGCGAGCACGCCGGTCCACGCCGAGGCGCCGACGACGAGGTGGGCGTACTTGTGCTCGCCGACGGGTCGGTGACCGTCGATCCGCGTCGTCACCTCGATGAGGTCGAGGATCTCGGCGAGGACGTCGTCGTCGAGGCGGGTGGTGAGCTGGAGGCGCATGGGGCGCGACGATAGCGCGGCCGGCGGTTTCGGGCGGGGGGCGGCATCGGGCATGATGGCCCCATGGACGTCGCCACGCGCCTGCGCGATGAGGGCTACCGGATGACGCCGCAGCGCCAGCTCGTCTGGGACGTGCTGCGCCAGGCCGACAGCCACCTCACCGCCGAGGAGATCCACGACCGGGTGACCGAGCGGGTCGCCGACGTCAACCTCGCGAGCATCTACCGCACCCTCGCACTCCTCGACGAGCTCGACCTCGTCAAGGAGGTCCGCCTCGGCGACGACCGGGGCCGCTGGGAGCTCACCCACCCCGACGACACCTTCCACCTCGTCTGCCGCGCCTGCGGGCAGGTCACCCACCATGAGGGCGACCTCGTCGAGCAGATTCGCGCCCACCTCCTCGGCGGGCACGGCTTCGCCGCCGAGGAGGTCGACCTCGTCGTCCACGGCCTCTGCGAGCGCTGCCGCTGAGGCGCCGGTCGCCGCGGCAGCCGGCCCCGCGCCGCGCGCCGGTCGCCGCCCCGCATGCGGGTCACCGCCTGGCTCCGCGGCGCATGCGGGTCACCGGCCGGCGCCTGCCTCCGGCTGGCGGGTAGGCTCGGTCGCGGGCCGTTAGCTCAACGGGTAGAGCTCCGGACTTTTAATCCGGCGGAGCGGGTTCGAGTCCTGCACGGCCCACCTCCCGCCGCGCCGAGCCGCGCCGCGCCGCCGGCCCTGCGGCGCCTGCGCCGCGCCGCCGGAGTGGCGGGGCCCGCCGCGCATCGGTACACTCCCGTCCGCTGCGCCGACAGCCCTTGTCGGCGCGCGAACCGTATCGGGACCTGTGGAGCAGCCTGGAGTGCTCACCTCCCTGTCAAGGAGGAGGTCGCGGGTTCAAATCCCGTCAGGTCCGCTGCACCGGCTCGGCGAGGCGCCCGCCGGCCGCGTGGCATCCCGGTCAGGTAGCTCAGTTGGTAGAGCGCGCGACTGAAAATCGTGAGGTCGGCGGTTCGACCCCGCCCCTGACCACCACCCTCCGGTCCCCACGACACCGCCTCGTCGCCACGGTCGTCCCCGCCGCGCGGCACGCGTGCCGCCGTCCGGCCCTCCCGTGCCCCCGCCCGGCGCTCCTGCCGCGCCCTCGGCCGGTCCCGTGGGGGCGCCCCCACGGGACCGATCCTCGACGATGGCCCGGCCGACGGCGACGCGGTGGCCGGCGGGCTCAGCCGAGATGCTCCTCGCGGATGCCGGCGAGCCGCTGCAGGGGCGCCTGCACCGCGGGGAAGAGCTCGCGGTAGACGTCGTTGAAGAGCGCGGCGTAGACGCTGCGGGCGGGCTCGGCGGGCTCGAAGCTCTCCGCGACGTCGGTCATCGCCGCGGCGGCCTCCTCGACCGAGTCGTACCAGCCGACGCCGTAGGCGCCGAGGATGCCCGCGCCGAGGTTCGTCGCCTCGGCGGTGTGCGCCCTCGTGACCGTCGCGTCGAGGATGTCGGCCATGATCTGGCACCACAGGTCGCTGTTCGACCCGCCGCCGAGGATGACGTACTCCTCGATGCGGCCACCGGTGGCGGCCTCGATGCCCTCCATCGACAGGCGGAACTCGAAGCCGATGCCCTCCTCGATGGCCCGGAAGAGGTGCTCGCGGCCGTGCTTCTGGTGCCAGCCCACGGTCATGCCCGACGCCGAGGCGTCCCAGTAGGGGTTCATCACCTGGTTCCAGTACGGCACGAGCAGGAGCCCGCTCGCCCCCGGACCGACCTCACGGGCGGCCTGCTCGTAGCGGTCGAAGTCGGCGGCCTCACCGAGGGTGTCGCCGAAGTGCTGCATGAACCACGTCATCGTCGCAAGCCCCCCGCGCAGGACGCTCTCGAGGAGGAACGTGCCGGGCGCGCCGCCGTAGAGCGTGCGGCAGGAGGGGTCGGTGACGTACTCGCGCTCGATCGGCCCGCCGGTCACCGCCGTGCCGAGGTTGAGGTAGGCCCGGTCCAGCGAGGTCACCCCCGCGCCGAGGCAGGCGGCCTGACCGTCGCCGAGCCCGGCGATGACCGGGGTGCCGGCCGGCAGGCCCGTGGCCTGCGCCGCCGGCTCGCTGACCTCGCCGATCGGCGAGCCCGGCGGCACCGTGGCGCAGAACTGCTCGGGACGCAGCCCGATGCCCTCGATGATGTCGACCGCCCACGCGCCCTCGGTCGCCTCGGTGAGCCCGAAGGAGTCCGCCGAGGCCAGGCTCGTCGTCCACTCGCCGGTGAGGCGCTGCACGAGGAAGCCGTGCACGTCCATGAACTTGTAGGCCCGCTCGGCGACGTCGGGCTCGGCCTCGACGAGCCAGCGCAGCTTCGAGGAGGCCTGGGTCGTCGACGGCCCCCGGCCGGTGCGCCGGTGGAGCTCGTCCTGGCCGAACTGCTCGCCGAGCCAGTCGAGCTGGCGCTGGGAGCGGCCGTCGTCCCAGAGGATGGCGTTGCGCAGGGGCTTGTTGTCCTCGTCGACCGGCGCGTAGGACTCGCGCTGGTGGGTGATGCAGATCCCCGCGATGCGGTCGGCGTCGATCGAGGTGAGGAGGTCGTTCATCGCCGTGCGCGTGGCGACCCACCAGCCCTCGGCGTGCTGCTCGCTGTACAGCGGTCGGGGACGGATCTCCTCGAGTGCGGCGCGGCCCTCCCCGACGGGCCGGCCCTCGCGATCCCACGCGACGACCTTCGCCGCGGTCGTGCTGCAGTCGATGCCGAGTACGAGGTCCTTCATGGCGCTCCCTTCACGATCGGCTCTGGACACTCCTCCCCCCGGGCGGGGAGGCCGCTGCGCTCGGGGCTGGCCGCCTCTCAGGTGGCCGCCCCCTGCGGCGTGAGGAGGTACTTGTTGCCGCGCCCGGCGGCCATGTCCTCGAGGCTGTCGACGAGGGCCTCGAGGGGCCGGTGCTCGGTGATGAGGTCACGCCCGTCGAGGGCGCCGCTCTCGAGCAGGCGCAGGGCCGTCTTGACGTAGTACGGCGTGTGGTGGAACACGCCCTTGAGGACGTACTCCTGGTAGTGCATCGCCACGGGGTCGACGCGCATGACGCTGCCGGGCTTGGGCCCGCCGAAGAGCACCGCGGTCCCGCCGGGGCGCAGCGTGGCCACCGCCTGCTCCCACACCTCGGCGTGGCCGGCGGCCTCGATCGCGACGTCGACGCCGCGCCCGCCGGGCGTGAGCTCGCGGACCGCCGCGGCGCGCTCCTCGGGCTCGTCGAGACCGGTGATGTCGACGCGCTCGGCGGCGCCGAGCCGCTCGGCCTCGGCCAGGCGGAAGGCCGACCGGTCGACGGCGATGACGCGCGCGCCGCGCAGCGTCGCGAGCCGGCAGAACATGAGCCCGATCGGCCCGGTGCCATGGACGGCGACGGTGTCGCCGAGGCGGATCCCCGTCTCGGCCATCCCGTGGACGACCGTCGAGAGCGGCTCGAGCGGGGCGGCGGCCTCGTAGGGGACGTGCGCGGCGAGCTCGTAGGTGTTGCGCTCGACGATCGCCGCAGGCAGGAGGATCTGCTCGGCGAAGGCGCCGTTGAGGAACGTGAGGTTCTCGCAGAGGCTCTCGCGTCCCTCGACGCACGCCCAGCAGGTCGTGCACGGCGCGGTGTTCGCCGCGACGACGCGCATGCCCGGCTCGAAGCGCTCGACGCCCTCGCCGACCGCGGCGACGTCACCGGCGAACTCGTGACCGAACGGCGCCGGCAGCGTCGGGAAGAGCTTGGGGTGGCCCCGCCGGTAGGACTTGAGGTCGGTGCCGCAGGTCGCGGCGGCCCGGACGTCGACGACGAC
>JAWOAS010000038.1:0-6407 GCA_046498405.1 Egibacteraceae bacterium | reverse complement strand
ACCGAGATCGTGATCCCCCGCTCACGCTCCTCCGGCGCCTTATCGATATCCTCAAACGGCGTGAACGCCACATCCGGATTGTGCTTATGCAGCACATTCGTGATCGCCGCCGTCAACGTCGTCTTCCCATGATCAATATGACCAATCGTGCCGACATTGAGATGCGGCTTCGACCGCTCGAACTTCTCCTTGGCCATGGCTCTCCCTCCAGGTGGGGCTCACGCAGCGCGTATCGGGCTGGCTGGGGTCGGGGCTCTACTCGCCGCGGACCTTCGCGACGATCTCCTGCGCCAGCGAACCGGGGACCTGCTCGTAGGCGCTGAACTGCATCGTGTACGTGGCGCGACCCTGGGTCTTCGACCGCAGGTCGGTGGCGTAGCCGAACATCTCCGCCAGCGGCACCGTCGCGGTGATGACCTTGGAGTTGCCGCGCTCGGACATCTCGCCGACACGGCCGCGCCGCGACGTGAGATCGCCGATGACGTCGCCCATGTACTCCTCGGGGGTGACGACCTCGACCTCCATGACGGGCTCGAGCAGGGCCATGCCGGCGCGGGTGGCGGCCTCCTTGAAGGCCATCGAGCCGGCGATCTTGAAGGCCATCTCGCTCGAGTCGACGTCGTGGTAGCTGCCGTCGGACAGGCGGGCGCGCACGTCGACGACGGGGTAGCCGGCGAGGATGCCGCCCTCCATCGCCTCGCGGATGCCCTCGTCGACCGAGGGGATGTACTCCCGCGGGATCGCCCCGCCGCGGACCTCATCGAGGAACTCGTAGCCACCGACCTCGCCGGTGGGCTCGTCGCGCTCGTCGAGGATCTGCCGCGGCTCGTCGGCGAGCACGCCGGTGGGCTCGAGGGTGACGACGACCTCGGCGAACTGCCCGGAGCCGCCGGTCTGACGCTTGAATCGCAGCTCGTGGTCGACCACCGGCTTCTTGATCGTCTCCCGGTAGGCCACCTGCGGTCGGCCGACGTTGGCGTCGACCTTGAACTCGCGCAGGAGGCGGTCGACGATGACCTCGAGGTGGAGCTCGCCCATCCCGCCGATGATCGTCTGCCCGGTGTCCTCGTCGGTGCGCACCGTGAAGGTGGGGTCCTCCTCGGTGAGCTTCTGCAGCGCGCTCCCGAGCTTCTGCTGGTCGGCCTTCGTCTTCGGCTCGATGGCGATGTGGATGACGGGCTTCTCGAACTCCATCGACTCGAGGACGACCGGGCTGTCGTTCGTCGACAGCGTGTCGCCCGTGCCGGTGTGCTTGAGCCCGACCGCGGCGACGATGTCGCCGCAGAACGCGGCGGCGCGATCCTCGCGGTGGTTGGCGTGCATCTGGAGGATGCGCCCGACCCGCTCCTTCTTGTCCTTCGTCGTGTTCTGGATCGCCTGACCCTGCTCGACGATGCCCGAGTAGACGCGGAAGTACGTGAGCTTGCCGACGTAGGGGTCGCTCATGATCTTGAACGCCAGCGCGCTGAAGGGCTCGTCCTCGCTGGCCTTGCGCTCGATGGGGTCGCCGCTCTTGGCGTCGACACCGCGCACCGGCGGGACCTCCTCGGGGCTCGGCAGGTAGCGCACGACGCCGTCGAGGAGGAGCTGGACGCCCTTGTTCTTGAACGCCGACCCGCAGAAGACCGGGGTGATCTGCCCGTCGATCGTCGCCTTGCGGATACCGGCGATGATCTCCTCGGGGGTGAGCTCCTCGTCGGCGATGTACTTCTCGAGGAGGTCCTCGTCGGTCTCGCTGATCGCCTCGATGAGGGCGTTGCGGTAGCCCGCGGCGAGGTCGAGGAGGTCCTCGGGGATCTCGACGTCGTTGAAGACCTTGCCGTAGTCGTCGCCGGAGCCCTCCCAGATGCGGGCCTTCATGTCGATGAGGTCGACGACGCCGACGAAGTCCGACTCCGAGCCGACCGGCAGCTGCAGGGCCACGGGGTTGGCGCCGAGGCGCTCGCGGATCGACTCGAAGGAGGCGTAGAAGTCCGCCCCGATGCGGTCCATCTTGTTGATGAAACTGACCCGCGGCACGCCGTAGCGGTCGGCCTGGCGCCAGACCGTCTCCGACTGCGGCTCGACGCCGGAGACGGCGTCGAAGACCGCGACGGCACCATCGAGGATCCGCAGGCTGCGCTCGACCTCGACGGTGAAGTCGACGTGGCCCGGCGTGTCGATGATGTTGATCAGGTGGTCGTCCCAGTGGCACGTCGTCGCGGCGGACGTGATGGTGATGCCCCGCTCCTGCTCCTGGGGCATCCAGTCCATGACCGCGGCGCCCTCGTGGACCTCGCCGACCTTGTAGCTGCGGCCGGTGTAGTAGAGGATCCGCTCGGTCGTCGTGGTCTTGCCCGCGTCGATGTGCGCCATGATCCCGATGTTGCGGGTCATCGCGAGGGGGTGGTCACGCGTCGGCATGACGGTCTGATCCTTCCAAAGCTCAGCGCCCGGGTGAGGGGCGGGCTACCAGCGGTAGTGGGCGAAGGCCTTGTTGGCCTCGGCCATCTTGTGGGTGTCGTCGCGGCGCTTGACCGAGGCGCCGGCGTTGTTCGCGGCGTCCATGATCTCGCCGGCGAGGCGCTCGGCCATCGCGTGCTCGCGGCGGCCGCGGCTGAACGTCGTGAGCCAGCGCAGCGCGAGGGTCGTCCCACGGCCCTGGCGCACCTCGATCGGGACCTGGTAGGTCGCCCCACCGACGCGGCGGGACTTCACCTCGAGGACGGGACGGATGTTGTCGATGGCCTTCTTGAACGTCGTGAGCGGGTCGCCGCCGGTGCGCTCGGCGATGAGGTCGAAGGCGTCGTAGACGATGCCCTCGGCGACCGAGCGCTTGCCGTCGAGCATGATCTTGTTGATGAGCTGGGTGACGAGCACCGACTCGTGCTTGGAGTCCGGCGGCGTCGGTCGCGACGGAGCGGGGCCCTTGCGCGGCATGTCCTAGCCCTCCTTCTTCGCGCCGTACTTCGACCGCGCCTGCTTGCGGTCGCGCACCGCGGCGGCGTCGAGGGCCGCGCGCACGACCTTGTAGCGCACGCCCGGCAGGTCCTTGACCCGGCCACCACGCACGAGGACGATCGAGTGCTCCTGGAGGTTGTGGCCCTCACCCGGGATGTAGGCGGTGACCTCGATGCCCGAGGTGAGGCGCACACGGGCGACCTTGCGGAGCGCGGAGTTCGGCTTCTTCGGCGTCGTCGTGTAGACGCGCGTGCAGACGCCGCGACGCTGCGGCGACCCCTTGAGGGCCGGCGTCGTCGCCTTCTCCGTCCGGGCCCTGCGCCCCTTGCGGACGAGCTGCTGAATGGTCGGCATGGCTCCCTGTCCTGCGCCGTGCTCGGGCTGGCGGCCCCCTTCGGCCGATCCACGGACCCGGGCGTTTCGCTTTGGCCCGGCGCACCACGGCGCCGGCATCGTTGTTGTCGCATCGCTCGGAGGCCTGACAGCGGCGGCGGGCTCCGCCAGCGCGCTGCACCGGCGGCTTGCCGCTACCGGTTGCGCTCCCGAGCGGGTGGTGGCGTACACGCAGCGCGCCCGGGCACGCCCGGGCGCTCACTCGGAAGAGCCTACGCGCGGGACCCCACGGTGTCAACCAGACTGGCGGTCCGGGCTCGTCGAGGCCGCGCGGGGCTGTGGATCGTCGCCCACGAGGGGTGAGCGGCCGTGGCACGGTGCCCCCATGCCCGCGACCACCGCACCGACCGACGCCTCCCCGGCGGCGATGAGCCGCGCGCTCGGTGACCTCGCCGCGGCTGCCGACCGGCTCACCGGCGCGGGGCTCTGCGAGGCCCTCGGGCTCATCGCCGACCGCCTCGCCGCCGAGCGCGTCGAGCCCGAGGCGGGCGGGCGTGACGAGCCGGCCGGGGGCTCGGGCGAGGAGCCGGCGGCCGACGACGCGCTCCTCGCCTCGGTCGGCGCGCTCGAGCAGATGCGCTGGCGCATCGACGCCGAGCGGCTGCGGCGCATCGGCGCGTTCGAGCGCCGCAGGACGAGGCTGCGCTACGGCGCGGCCAGCACGGCGAGCCTGCTCGCGGCGCGCAGCCCGTCGAGCTACGGCCAGCTCCGCCGCGAGGTCGCCGACGCCGCAGCGCTGCAGGCGCTGCCCCGCACGGCCGCGCGCCTCGCCGAGGGCGAGCTCGACCCCCGCCACGTCCGCACCGCCGCCGACGCCGACGGTCGCCTCGCCGCCGACGACACGCTCGCCGAGGACCCTGAGGCGCTGGGCGCCACGCGCGCCGAGCTCGACGACCTCATCGCCGATCACGGACCGGGGGCCACCGTGGCCGGGCTGCGCCAGCGGGTCGGCACCTGGGAGGCCGAGCGCGACGACCCGTCGCAGGAAGAGCGCGAGACCCGCGCGCACGAGCGCCGCGGGATCAACCTCACCGGCCCCTCGGGAGCGCTCGGCATGGGGCGCATCCACGGCGATCTCGACCCCCACACCCTCGCGCTCCTGCGCACGCTCTTCGACGGTCTCGCCCAGCCCCACGGCGCGCAGGACGACCGCAGCGCCGAGCAGCGCCGCGCCGACGCCCTCGCCGAGGCGGCCCGCAGGACGCTCGGCTGGCCCTCCGTCGATGGCGGCGACCGGCCTGGAGACGACGCGGCAGCGCCGGCAGCGGACGGTGTGGGAACGCCCGACGAGCGCGGCGAGACCGGCGCGTCACCGTCGCGAGGTCCACGGCCGCGGGCGATGGGGCACCCGCACTTGCTGCTCATCGCCTCCACCGGGGCGCTCGCCGGCAACGACGACGCCGAACCGCCGGAGCTCGTCGGCTACGGCGCGGTCAGCCAGGCCATGGCCCAGCGCATCGCCTGCGACGCCGACGTGACCGTGCTGCGCTGGCGCGCCGACGGCACCCTCAACGTCGGGCGGCGGCAGCGCAAGCCGACGCGGCGCCTGCGCGCCGCGGTCCTCGCCCGCGACCGCTCCTGCATCGGCTGCAAGGCCCCGGCCACCCGCTGTGAGATCCACCATGTGCAGTGGGTGCGCCACGAGGCGCTGATTGACCGGGAGGGGTGTAAGGACCCTCCTCTGTCCTGTCGCAGCAGGGCGGTGAAGCTGGAGGCAGCCTGATCCTGGGTGTGCAGGGGAGGGCGGAGAGCAGCCTCGACAACGGCGGAGCGGGTTGGCACCACCAGACGGCCCGGGTTCGTCTAGCGAGACGGAAGGGTGCAACGCGAGTGAACCGGTGGTTGAAGCCCCTCAAGTGTGGAACCGGCTCGAACCTGGTGGATGTGGGCCGGTCAGTCGTGTGCGCGGACCTTGTATCGGGGAATGCGACTCCTGCAGCGGTTCCACTTGCCGGCTGGGGAGGCCATGGCGAAAGCCTGCGGCGTAGCCATGGCGAGGCGGCAGGGGTAAAGCCGGGCGCCGGATCCGTCGACCGGAGATCAGCGAACGTGGGAACCGCCCTTGGGCTGCCCTTCCCGTCGGCCAGCCAGGCCGGCGGCGGGCAGGTCCGCAGCCGACTGTCGGCCCGGGGGTGGGACGGAGCCTGCGTAGTAGTCCGAGGGCGGGAAAGCCGTCCACATGGCGAAGGCAGGCAGCAAGATCGCAACGGTCGGACTGGAATGCCAGGAGGTCGCTGGTGAACACCGGCGCGCCATGGCCCGACGCCGCGCAGGCGCGGGTCAGGGTACTGGAGATCCAGACGAAGTTGCACCGATGGGCTCGCGCTGACGCGGACCGTCGGTTCGATGACCTGTTCAACCTTGTCGCTGACCCGGCGTTCCTCGTGGTGGCGTGGACCCGGGTGCGGGGCAACAGGGGATCGCGCTCTGCCGGTATCGACGGGCGCACTGCCCGCGAGATCGAGCAGGGCGGGGCCCAGGCGTTCCTGGATGGTCTGCGTGCCCAGCTCAGGGCGCGCGCGTTCACGCCTTTGCCGGTCCGCGAACGCACGATCCCCAAGCCGGCGACGACCAAGAAGCGACGGTTGGGGATCCCCACCGTGGCTGATCGGGTGGTCCAGGCCAGCCTGAAGCTGGTGCTGGAGCCGATCTTCGAGGCGGATTTCCAGCCGTGCTCGTACGGCTTCCGCCCTCGACGCCGCGCCCAAGACGCCATCGAGGAGGTCCGCTTCTACGCCACCCGCTCCTACGAGTGGGTGCTGGAAGCCGACATCCAGGCGTGCTTCGACACGATCGACCACACGGCCCTGATGGACCGGGTGCGCCGACGGGTCGGGGACAAGCGGGTGCTGGCCTTGGTCAAGGCGTTCCTCAAGGCCGGGATCCTCTCGGAGGACCAGGTCAGCAGGGACACGCACACCGGCACCCCGCAAGGGGGCATTCTCTCCCCGCTGCTGGCCAACATCGCCTTATCACTGCTCGACGACTACGCCGCCGAGCAGTGGCAGCACATGGGAGACGCCACACAACGCTATCGGCACCGCCTGCGGGGCGGGGCGACCTGGCGGCTGGTC
>JAWOAS010000028.1:0-7539 GCA_046498405.1 Egibacteraceae bacterium | reverse complement strand
CGCCGCGCTGAAGCGGGTGGGCGGGCGGGCGGCAGCGGGCGCCGGCGCGCAGCACGGTCTCAGCGGCGCAGGGCCTCGGCGGGCGCGTCGAGGCCGGTCCAACGCTCGAAGGCGAGGGCGGCCTGCTCGACGAGCATGCCGAGCCCGTCGTGGGCGGCCTCGACGCGCCCCGTGACGCGATGGCCGCCGCGGCCGCCGAGGCCCTCCGCCGCTGAGACCGTGCTGCGCGCCGGCGCCCGCTGCCGCCCGCCCGCCCACCCGCTTCAGCGCGGCGAGTGGCGGATTCCTGCAGGCACAGCGCACCGATCCGCCACTCGGGGGTGCGGGGCGGCGCGGTGGTGGGGCGGCGCGGCCGTGGGGCGTCGGACCACGGCGGACGCGGGAGGGGTGCGGCAGACGAGCGGCTGGCGTCGCGGGGCAGGGCTCGCCCGGCGCTGCACCCGCCGGCTCAGGCGGTGAGGTCGTGGTGCATCCACACGTTGGGCTCGCGGTAGACGCCGCGGTCGGCCTCGACGTCGATGTCGACGGGGCACAGCGCCCCGGGCACGACGTAGGGCCCGGAGTCGGGGAAGGCCATGCCGGTCCACGCCTGCCAGTCGTCGATGCTGCCGGTGATCTCCATCGACGCCGACGCGATGCCGACCCGCCGCGCGCCCTGGCGGGCGTGGACCCGCAGCCACGGGTCGAAGGGCAGGCCGTCCTCGCGGGTCCACGCGGCGTAGCGCTCCATGGGCGCGAGCGGGTAGGCGGCCTTGCCGGAGGGCCGCACCGGCGCGACGAGGCGGTCGGCCCGCCGGCGCCGGGCGACGTTGCGCAGCTCGCGGACCATGCGGTGGCTCAAGCCCCGACCCCGGTAGGGCAGGTCGACGCTGATCTCGATCGCCGAGACGGCGTTGGGCCGGCGCCCGGCGTCGTGGTCGCCGACCGCGCACGCGAGGACCCAGTCCCAGCCGCGGTCGGGCAGCGTCCCGTCGTCGTGGAAGGGCACGGCGTGGCCGGCGGCGAGCACGACGCCGTCGGCGACGAGCAGCCACTGGCAGTCGGGGAAGCGCTCCTCCATCGCCTGCCAGTACTGCGCGGCGACGGCGTCCTCGAGCATGAAGGCCGGCCAGACCCGCTGCTTGAGTGGCCACACCTGCTCGAGCAGCGTCTGCGGGGCCTCGTCGAAGGTGACGATCTCGGCCCTGTCGGTGCGCACCGCTGCCTCCTCCTCGGTGGGCTCGCAGCCTACTGCGCCGGGCTCGCGCGACCTCGACGGCGCCCGACGGCGGTCCGGTGGCCCCGATGTCGGCGGAGCCCTTCAGCGCGGCGGCCTCGGCGTCGATGGCATAGGGGCAAGGTGTCGTGGTCCTGCGCGCTCGGGCGCCACCATGTGCGCAGGGCGGACGTTAGCATCGGACATCATGAGCGCCCCCACCGGACAGCTCGCCGACGTGCTCCTCGAGGAGGGGCTCGTCTCGCGCGAGGGACTCGAGGCGGCCCGCGACGAGCAGCGTCGCTCGGGCAAGTCCCTTGGGCGCGTCCTCATGGAGCAGGGCTACGTGGGGGAGGGCGACCTCGTCGCCGCGCTCGCCCGCCACCTCGGCCTCGAGTTCCTCGAGCTCGCCGACCGCCCGATCGACACGCGCGCCGCCTCGCTCATCCCCGAGTCCCTCGCGCGCCGGCACGGCGTCATGGGCGTGGCGGTCGACGACGACGGCCGGCTCGTCGTGGCGATGAGCGACCCCGCCAACGTCCTCGCCCTCGACGACGTCCGCACCGCCACCGACCGCGACGTCCGCACCGTCGTGGCCACGCGCTCGGACATCATGGCGGCGATCGAGCGCTACGCCCACATGGGCAAGGGCGTCGAGGACCTCGGCAAGGAGCTCGGCGTCGACGACGACGCCGACGACCTCGCCGATCTCCAGGCCATCGCCGAGGACGCGCCGATGGTGAAGTTCGTCAACGGCATCATCAGCCAGGCCGTCGCCGACCGCGCCAGCGACATCCACTTCGAGCCCCAGGAGCAGCACCTGCGGGTGCGCTACCGCGTCGACGGGGTGCTCCACGAGGTCACGACCCAGCACCGCAAGATCATCCCCGGGGTCGTCAGCCGCCTCAAGATCATGGCCGACCTCGACATCGCCGAGCGGCGCGTGCCCCAGGACGGGCGCATCAGCCTGCGCACCGCGGGCAAGGCCATCGACCTGCGCGTGTCGACCCTGCCGACGGTCTTCGGCGAGAAGGTCGTCATGCGGATCCTCGACAAGACCGCGATCCTGCTCGAGCTCTCCGACCTCGGCTTCCTCGACCACAACTACCGCCGCTACGAGCAGAGCTTCCGCAAGCCCTACGGGATGATCCTCGTGACCGGCCCGACCGGCTCGGGCAAGTCCACGACGCTCTACGCCACCCTCAACGTCATCAACCAGCCCGGGGTCAACATCGTCACGACCGAGGACCCGGTGGAGTACCGCCTCGCCGGGGTCAACCAGGTCCAGATCAACCCCAAGGCGGGGCTGACGTTCCCCACCGCGCTGCGCTCGATCCTGCGCCAGGACCCCGACGTCGTCCTCGTCGGGGAGATGCGCGACGCCGAGACCGCGAAGATCGGCATGGAGGCCGCGCTGACCGGCCACCTCGTCCTGTCGACGCTGCACACCAACGACGCGCCGAGCGCGGTCAGCCGGCTCACCGAGATGGGGGTCGACCCCTTCCTCGTGTCCTCCTCGGTCGACTGCGTGCTCGCCCAGCGCCTCGCCCGCAAGCTCTGCAACAAGTGCAAGGAGCCCTTCGAGCCCTCCGAGGCCGAGCTCGAGGCCGCGGGCCTGCCCTGGCAGGAGGGCGAGGCCCCGCCGACGATCTACCGCTCGAAGGGGTGCTCGGCGTGCGCGAACACCGGCTACCGCGGCCGGATCGCCGTCCACGAGATCATGACCGTCACCGAGGAGATCGAGCGGCTCATCGTCGAGCGCGCCGCCACCGACGAGATCGCGAAGTTCGCCCGCGGCCAGGGGATGCGCACGCTGCGCGAGGACGGCCTGGCCAAGGTCCTGCTCGGGCAGACCACGATCGAGGAGGTCGCCCGCGTCGTCGTCTAGACCGCGAGCCGCGCCTCGAGTCTCGCTGGACCAGACGTCCACAAGCGTCCGTGTCGGGTCCCGCCTTCTGCTCCCCAGGAGCAGCGCGAAGTCGAACGGTCGTCCACGAACGCTCAACCCGACGGCCAGATGAGCCGATGTACCTGGGGGAGGAAGCGCCCCGTAGCCAGGAGCCCAGACATGTTGCGCGTCGAGCGAAGCCGCCTGGCTGACGAAACCGGCGTGACACTCGTCGAGATGATGGTGGCCCTGCTCGTGCTCGGGTTGGTGCTCACAGCCTTTCTCTCTGTTATGACCGCGTCGTTTAGCTCGATCAGGCAGAACGCGGCCATGACCCGTGCAACGGCTCTCGCGAATGAGGTCCTGGAAGAGTTTCGGGCCGTGCCTTGGTCCCGGTTGAGCGAATTCGAAGACTGCGATTCGACGACCGAGGCGCGTGATGGTCAGGCGTACTCCGTCGAGCGTTGCGTCGAGTTCGTCGATGCGCCGCAGACTGAATCGGGGACGCGTGACTACGCCCTGCTCAAAGTGAACTTGGAGTGGAACACGTCGGGCCGAGAGCGCGACATGTCCCTGGAGTCACTGCGGGCGCCGCTGCCGGATGAACAAGAACCCGCAGAGTTCGTCTTCGCTGAAGGGCAGGTCACGCCGGTTGTGAGCGACGTCAATTCGGCAGGCCAGCTCACAGGTCAGCCAGAGGCATTGCGTGTCGACGCCCGCGTCGTGCCCGCCGCAACGTCAGTGACGCTGACTTTCGAAGACGCCCTCGCAAGTCGTGAAGTCGAACTCGTGTCGACCGATGGAGGTAGTACCTGGGAAGATCAGCCCTCGTCGACTGATTGGGTCTTCGCCCATGGGGACGTGAACATGGAGTTGACTGCTCGGTGGAACGGTGGGCATAGCGAAGTCATCAGCCTCGAGCGACTCAGAAGGTTCCAATGGCCGCTACAAATCCTTGGCATCAATCTCGAGGGGGCGACGGAGGTCTGCCCGGGTGAGGCTTTGGATATCCGGGTTGATGTCCAGGGGCTGGGATCCGACGACGTGATAGAGCTCCACGGGGAATACATCACAACGGAGGACGGCGAGGGTCTGCAACCTTCCCGCTTCGAGGAGCTGACGGATGACGTGGATGATGTCGGGGAGCTCACCGTGGGACGCTCCTACTTCTTCTCCATCGCCCCTGACGAGTGGGCTGAAGGGTCGGTCTTCGAAGTGAGGGTCTTCCGCAGCTCGGACGAACTCGAGACTGATGCACAATATGTGATTGAAGTTGGTGATGAGTGTGAAACGTCTTGACAAGGACTGCAGCGGGTTCACACTTGTCGAGCTGCTGGTCGTCATGGCGGCCCTGGTGGTCGTAGGAGGGATCGTTGTATCCGGGGTCGTGCGCGCGTTGGCGGCGAACGAGAGCGCTGAGGCGCGTATCGATGCCCTCACTGATGCGCACGTCGCCTTGGAACGCATGAGTCGGGAGATCAGGGCATCTGATGCACGTGACGTCAGCGGTGGCCCCCTCGTGGTGGCGGAGGATCGCTTCGTCGTGGCTGACGTGTTCCGTGACGGGCAACGGCTACGGCACAGTTACTGGGTCGAGAGCGACGGGGACAACGCGCGTCTCTGCGCTGAGCAAGTCGTGCAGGCGGGGCCGGGCTCAGCGATGCCAGCCCCTGATGCTCCACCCTCCGACTGCGCACAGACCGTCTTGCGGCACCTCGATCCAACGTCGAGGCCCTTCACCTACCGGTCCAAGGGCGACAGCGACGGTGACACCGAGACACTCGCCGGCATGGGTGCAGGAAGCGCGGTAGACGATGACGACATGGGCCGGGTCGTGACCGTGGAGATCACGATTGACCGTCCAGTACCTGACCGTCGAGACGGCGACCAGATACGGGTCTCCACACGGGTCGTCATGCGCAACGCCTGCCAGGGTGGGGGCTCGTCATGCTGAATTGGCAAGCCCGCGTTCCGAGGGACGAGAGCGGCTCCGTGCCGATCGCACTGCTCGTGGCCATCATCGTTGCCGGTCTCGTGGTCGTGGTGATGGCTCGCACCGTCGCCGAAACGCGTGCGACCGGTTTCGACCGGGACTTCCACTTCGCACTGCACGGAGCGGAGGCTGGCGTCAATGAAGCACTGTTTGAGTTGAACAATGACATCCTTCCACAGGAAGGTGGCACTGGCACCGGCGAGGTCGACGGCGTGGCTTACGAATGGACGGCGACGCCGGGGAGTGACGGAGTCTGGACCCTCCGCTCAATGGGCTCCCTAGGTGATGTTGAACGGGAGGTTGAGGTCTCGCTAGCGAACCGATCCCTGTTCGACGTCGCTGCGTTCGCCGAGGTCGAGATCGGCTTTGCGGGGGCGAACGGGGCCGACTCGTACAACAGCCAGACGGGGGAACCAACGCACTGCACGTGGACTTCAGACCATACGACCAACAATGGCAACACACCGGAAAGCATCTGTTCCACTGGTCGAGGCTCGATCGGCTCGAACGGGCGGATCGATCTGAGCGGCGGAAACGCTTACGCCGATGCCGTGTTCGTGTATGACTGGGACAGCAATCCTGACCAGCCCGGATCGCCGCGTTGCACGAGCGGGGGGAGCGAGGACTTCTGCGACGACCCGTACAGGAGCAACATCGGGCAGGCGCTCGACTATTCAGATGAGCAAGAACGGGTCGAGGAGATCACCGCCGGCTGCCCCGAGAGCTCGTCGACTTGGCAGGCGTCAAACTACGCGTCGGGAGGGGGAAACCATGCGCATGCGGTTCTGCAGAAGGACCATCTAACAGAGCATCCCGATGAGGATGAAGCCGGCGCTTATTGTGCCAACGATCTGATCTTTGACCGTGACACGGTGCTGCATGGAGATGTCACTGTCGACGAGCCCCTTCGAATCTACGTCCGTGGGTCGGTGACGATTGGTCGCCAAGGTCCGTCCGTGGACGTGAATTGCGTAACCTGTGGCGGTGATGGCGCAGGGTCGCTGTCGGCTTACGCACCCCCCCACGCATCGATGCCGCAATCCCGGCGGTTGCAGATCTACGCGGCCGGGAGCGGGCCGGATGATGATGTTGTGAAGGTTCACAACCAAACCCGCTTCGGAGGTGCCATATTCGCCCCGAACGGCTCATGTGGCCGACCCGGACGGGGGAGCAATGCTCAGAGCCAGATCTATGGGTCGTTGCTGTGCTTGGACCTGAGGAACGTGGGTGGGTGGAAGTTCCACTATGACGAAGATCTTGCAAGTGTGGAGGGTGGGGGCTCTTACGAGATCATACGGTGGAATGAGAGATAACCTGAGCGGCAAGCGCGAGACGGGGCTCTTCGATCGTGCTTGCCGCCTGCACCTTGAGTCCTTGGCGCAGCGCGAGGACCGTGGGGCATGCGACGTTCCGACGTGGGCGACGGTTGCGGATGTGCAGGGCCGGGAGGCCTCTCGCGGCGAATTGGGCGCCAGCACGGTCGTTGGAGTGCGGCTGGGCGGGCATGCGCCCGATGTCGCGCTGGCCGCTCGGTCGAGAACCACTGCTTCAGGGGGGCGAGTCGACTGCCGATGCTGATGGGCAAGGAGCATCGTCGGATCGAGTAGCAGGGGATCCCCCCATGTCATTGGAACAAGGGCTCATCGAGATGGGTGTCGTCAACGGCGCCGACCTCGAGCGTGCGGCGGCCCACCAGCGGAAGGCCGGCACGCCGCTCGGGCGCACGCTCATCGACCTCGGCCTCGCCACCGAGAAGGACATCGTTTCGGCGGTGGCGGCCTCGCTCGACCTCGAGTTCGCCGACCTCGCGCCGGGGATGGTCGACCCCGAGGCCGCGGCGATGCTCCCGCGCAGCGTCGCCCGGGAGGTCCAGGCGCTGCCGGTGCGCTTCGACGGCGGCAACGCCCTCGTCGTCGCCGTGCTCGACCCCTCCGCCGAGCCCGCCCTCGCCCGGGTTCGTGCCGAGACCGGGCTGGCGTGCACCCCGGCGCTCGCGGTGCGCCGCGAGCTGCTCGAGGCCATCGAGGTCCTCGCCGACCCCGGCCCCGCCGGCACGGCGAGCCCGCCGCGGACGGCCGAGCGCAACGGCCGCTCAGACCAGACCACGGGGAACCCACCGGCAGGCGGGCGCAACGGTCAGCCCGACCCGCACGCGCCGAGCCCCGTCGTCGAGGCCGTCGACGAGCCGCAGGGTGCCGCGCGTCTGCTCGCCTACGAGGAGGAGACCGAGCTCGACCTCCACGAGGTCCTCGCCAAGCTCATCGAGCTCGGTGGCTCCGACCTCCACCTCACCGCGGGGCTGCCGCCGATGGTGCGGCTGCACGGCGAGGTCGAGCGCCTCGAGGGCTACGACAAGCTCATGCCCTCGGAGCTGCAGAAGCTCATCTACTCGATCCTCACCCAGAAGCAGCGCGAGGCCTTCGAGACCAACCTCGAGTTCGACCTGTCCTACGCGGTGCCCGA
>JAWOAS010000013.1:0-6268 GCA_046498405.1 Egibacteraceae bacterium | reverse complement strand
AGCTCGCCGACCGCTCCGGCGCGCGCCTGGCGCTCGTGCTCGGCGCCGATGAGCTCAGCCGCGGGGTCGTCACCGTCAAGGACCTCGCCAGCGGGCAGCAGCGCGAGGTCGCCGACGCCGAGGTCGTCGCCGCGGTCACCGGCTGAGCCGCGCCGATCGCCGGCCGAGACCCGCTCCCGGCCCGGCGTCAGGCGGGCTGCGGTGCGGCCGGCGGCGGGCGGGCCGTGGTGCGGGCGGCCGCGCTCAGGGCAGCTGCGCGCCGGAGGCGACGAAGCCGCCGACGGCCAGGGCGGCCACCCCCATCGCGGCGCGGAAGCCGGCGCGGGTGCGGCCTGTGGCGACGAGGGCGAGCGCGGCGGCCAGGAGCACGACGGCGAGGCCCGCTGCGGCCAGCAGCGCCGGACCCGGGGAGCCGGCGGGGCCGGTGACGACCGCGGCGAGCCCCGCGCCGACCGCGGCGGTGCCGGCCGCCGCCGAGCCGCGCGCGCCGAGGCGCTGGGGCAGGCCGGCCACCCCCTGGGCGCGGTCGACGTCGATGTCGGGGGTGGCGTTGAGGAAGTGCGCGCCGGTGCCGAGCAGCGCCCCGGCCGCCAGCAGCCACGCCGGTGGGGCGGGGGTGCCCTCGAGGCTCACGACGACGAGCGCGCCGGGCACGAGGGCGAAGGCCAGGGCGTAGGGCAGGGGGCTGGCCAGGGTGGCCTTGAGCCGCAGGTCGTAGGCCCAGCCGGCCGCGACCCCGGCGAGGTGCACCGCGGCGGGGACGGCGCCGAGCAGTGCCGAGAGCCCGACGCAGAGGCCGAGCGCCGTCAGGGCGCCGCGTCGCAGCGTCGACGGGCGCACCGCCCCGGTCACGACCGGCTTGTCGGTGCGCCCCGCGGCGAGGTCGCGGTCGGCGTCGAGCCAGTCGTTGGCCCAGCCGATCGAGAACTGCCCGGCGAGGACCGCGGCGGCCAGTAGCGCGCTGGCGGCCCCGAGACCGGCGGCCAGGCCCAACGCGGCGGTCAGCCCGGTCACGAGCAGCGAGGGCGCGAGGTGGGTGGCGCGCAGCAGCGCGGCGAGGCGGGCCATGGCCGGCAGTCTGCCCTGCCCGGGCACCGCCACGCCCGCCGCCGGGGGTTCGCCCTCGCGCGGAGGCGGGGTTAGCCTGCCCGGCGGTCACCCCGAGCATGAGGACGCCATCACCGTGAAGCCCTTCGGATCCCTCCGCACCCACGGCGCCGGCACGCTGCGCCCCAGCGACGACGGCACCGACGTCGTCCTCGCCGGCTGGGTCGCCCGCCGCCGCGACCACGGCGGGGTGGCCTTCCTCGACCTGCGCGACGCCTCGGGCGCGGTGCAGGTCGTCGCCGACGCCGGCGAGGGCGAGGCCGACGAGGTCCTCGCCGCCGCCCACGGCGTGCGCTCGGAGTGGGTCATCAGCGTGCGCGGGCGGGTGCGCACCCGCCCCGAGGGGATGGCCAACCCGGCGCTTGCCACCGGCGAGGTCGAGGTCGCCGCCAGCGAGCTCGAGGTCCTGAGCGTCGCGCAGACCCCGCCGTTCCCCATCGAGGGCCGGGTCGAGGCCGACGAGCACCTGCGCCTGGCCCACCGCTACCTCGACCTGCGCCGCCCCGGCGTCGGCGACGCGATCCGCACCCGCGCACGGATCACCTCGGTGATGCGCGAGGTCATGGAGCGCAACGGCTTCCTCGACGTCGAGACGCCGATGCTGACCCGCTCCACCCCTGAGGGCGCGCGCGACTTCCTCGTGCCGAGCCGGCTGCAGCGCGGGGCGTTCTACGCCCTGCCGCAGTCCCCGCAGCTGTTCAAGCAGCTGCTCATGGTCGCCGGCCTCGAGCGCTACTACCAGATCGTGCGCTGCTTCCGCGACGAGGACCTGCGCGCCGACCGCCAGCCGGAGTTCACCCAGCTCGACATCGAGGCGAGCTTCATCACCGCCGAGGACCTCTACGCCCTCGTCGAGGAGCTCATCGTCGAGCTGTGGCGACAGGTCCTCGGCGTCGAGCTCTCCGCGCCGTTCGCGCGCATGACCTACGCCGAGGCGATGGCGCGCTACGGCACCGACGCGCCGGACTGCCGCTTCGACCTGCGCCTCGTCGACCTCGGGGAGGTCTTCGGCGGCACCGAGGTCGGGATCTTCCGCGGCGCGCTCGACGCCGGCGGCAGCGTCGTGGGCTGGCGCCTGCCCGGCGGCGGTGAGCTCACCCGCAAGCAGTTCGACGACTGGGTCGAGTTCGCCAAGCGCCGGGGGGCCAAGGGCCTGGCCTGGGGGGTCGTCGAGCCCGGAGAGGGCGGCGGGGCGCCGACGCTGCGCAGCCCACTGGCGAAGTTCATGGCCGGCGACGAGGTCACCGCGCTGCTCGCCGCGACCGGTGCGGGCGTCGGCGACGCGCTGTTCTTCGGCGCTGGGCCGACGCGGCCCACCCAGCAGCTCATGGGGGCGCTGCGGGTGGCCGCGGCCAAGGCCCACGGCCTCGTGCCCGAGGACCGCTGGGCCTTCACCTGGGTGCTCGAGGCCCCGCTCGTGGAGTGGAACGACGACGAGGCCCGCTGGGATCCCGTCCACCACCCCTTCACCGCCCCCACCGAGGAGAGCCTCGAGCGGCTCGAGGAGGCGCCCGGGGTCGCGCTCGCGCAGGCCTACGACCTCGTGCTCAACGGCACCGAGCTCGGTGGCGGGTCGATCCGTATCCACCGCCGCGACGTCCAGGAGCGCGTCTTCGCCCTCCTCGGCATCGGCGAGGCCGAGGCGCGCGAGAAGTTCGGCTTCCTCCTCGACGGGCTGTCCTACGGCGCCCCGCCCCACGGCGGCATCGCCTTCGGCCTCGACCGCATCGCGATGCTCATGGCCGGGGCCGGCTCCTTGCGCGACGTCATCGCCTTCCCCAAGACCCAGTCGGGGCAGGACCCGCTGACCGGCGCGCCGGCCGCCGTCGACGACGCCCAGTTGCGTGAGGTCGGGCTGCGGCGCCTGCCGCCCTCCTAGCCCCGGCCGGCCGTGCTCGACGCGCAGCGCGTCGCCGTCGCGGCCGCCCCGGCCTCGGGCGCCCTGCGCGGTGCGGTCGCCGCCACGCCGGCCCTCGCCGCGCTCGCGCTGTGGCGCCCGGCCGCGGAGGTCTTCGCCGTCGCCGAGGCCACCGTCGTCTGGCTCGGTGCGCTGGCCTGCCTGGCCCTGGCCGCCCTCGCCGTCGTCGTCGAGCGGCGCGTGGCCCTGCCGCGTGGCCGCCTCGCCGCGGCAGCCGGCCTCTACGTCGCGGCCCTGGCCCTCGCGGCGCTGTCGGCGGCCCACGTGCCGGCGCTGTCAGTGGCCGGCCGCGCCGGGCGCCACACCGGGGCGGCCACGGCCCTGGCCGCGCTCGCCCTCGCTGCTGCCGCGGCGTGGGCCTTCCGCGACCGCCCGGCCGGGGCGCTGCGCGTCGGGGTGCTCGCCGCCGCAGTGCCGATCGCCGGCTATGCGCTCGTCCAGGCCGCCGGCGCCGACCCGTTGGAGTGGCGGCTCGTCGAGGGCGGCCCGGCGGTCTTCTCCACCCTCGGCAACGCCGGCTTCCTGTCGGCCTGGTGCGGCATCGCCGCGCCGCTGGCCGCCTGGGGGGCGCTCGAGCAGCGCTGGGCGTGGCCATGGCGGCTCCTGGCCGGTGGCCTCACCGTGCTCCTGCTGGCCGCCGCGGCGGCCTCGGGCTCGCTGCAGGGCCTGGTCGCCGGCGGGGTCGGGCTCGCGGTCCTCGCGCTGGCGTGGTGGCGGGGGGCGCCGCGCGGCCGCGGCGCCCGCGGGCTCGTGCTCGCCGCCGGTGGGGCCGCCGTGGCGGTGGCGGCGCTGCGCGGGGCCGACCTCGCCGCCTCGGCCTCGGCCTCGCTGTCCTCGCGCCTGACCCACTGGCAGACCGCCTGGCGCCTGGCCGCCGACCGGCCCCTGACCGGGGCGGGGCTCGAGGGCTTCGAGGGGCTGGCCTGGCGCTACGAGGCGCCGGCGCTGGCCGCGGCTCGGGGGCTCGAGCGCAGCCTCGACAGCCCCCACAACCTCGCCCTGGCCCAGCTCACGAGCGGGGGGTGGCCGCTGCTGGCGACCTGGGCGGCGCTGCTCGCGCTCGTGGGCCTCGCCCTTGCCGCGGGCTGGCGCCGCCTCGACGGCGAGCGCCTGCTCGCCCTCGGGGCGGTCGGCGGCGCGTGGCTGGCCTACCTCACCCAAGGGGCGGTGAGCCTCGACGTCGCGCCGCTCGCCGCGCTCGGCGCCGTGGCCGCCGGCGCGACGCTCGGCCTCGGCGCTCCCGAGGCCCTACGCGAGGTCGCGCTCGCCCGTCGCTGGCCCGCTGCCCTGGCCGCGGCGCCGGTCCTCGTCGTGCTCGCCGTGGCGGCGGTGGCCGCGACGCTGCCGCTGCGTGCCGACCTCGCCGCCGGCCGCGCCGAGGAGGCGGGCCAGGAGGCGGCCTCGCCATCCTCGGAGGCGCAGGAGGCGGCCGCGCCATCCCCGCAGGGGCAGGAGGCGGCCTCGCCATCCCCGCAGACGCAGGAGGCCGCAGCGGCCCGGGCCCGCCGCCTCGCCCCCTACGAGCCGTCCTACGCCACCGCCGATGGCGCCCGCCGCCTCGCCGCTGGCGACGCCGCCGGGGCGCTGGCCGCCTACGAGGCCGCGGTGGCCGCCGACCCCCACGCGCTGGCCGCGCAGGTCTCCCTGGGCCGCATCGCCGAGGCCAGCGGGCAGCAGGCGATCGCCGGGCAGGCCTACCGCGCCGCGGTGACGATCGCGCCGCACACCCCTGAGGTCCTCGCCGAGGCGGGGGAGCACTTCGTGCGCGAGGGTCCCCGCCCGCTCGGCCGCGCCCTGCTCGAGCGCGCCGCCGACCTCGGCCACTGAAGGCCGCGGCGGCGGTGGCCACCGGGGGCGGTCGGGGCGCGCAGGGGGCCTGACGTGCCTGACGCTCGTCGACGCGACAACGCGCGATACTGGGGCGGCCATGGCGCAGTCATCGCTGGAGCGGCGCAGGGCCGCTGCCCCCTCGGAGTCGCTGCTGGGACGGCTCAACCAGCGCGGCTTCCGGCTCATCATGCTCGCCGACGCCGCGGCGATCGCCGGGGCGCTCGTCGTGCCGATGCTCGTGCGTCACGGCCTGTCGTGGCCCTCCTACAGCCCGACGACCTACGCCGTGGGCTACGCCGGCATCGTCGCGGTGCACCTCCTCGCGCTGTACTTCGGCGGGCTCTACGAGCGCACCCCCCGCCTCGGCGCCCGTCGGGAGCTGCCAGCCATCGCCCGCAGCGCGACGGTGGCCATCCTCCTCGTCTCGCTCGTCGCGCTGCTGTCGGGCGTCTACCTCGTGCCCCGCGGCAACCTGCCGTTCGTCCTCCTGCTCGCCGCCGCCGGGGTGACCGGTGGTCGCGCGCTGTCCGCGCGGATCCGGCGCCAGCGCGAGGGCCCCTCGCGCGTCCTGCTCGTCGGAGGGCCCGACGACGTCGACCTCGCCCGGCGCCACCTCGACGACGCCGAGCACCCCGCCCTCGTCGTCGGCACCCATGGCAGCGACGAGGGGCTCGCCGAGGCCGTCGAGGCCACCCGGGCCACCGACGTCCTGCTCGTCAGCAGCGACGGCATCGGCAGCCTCTACCCCGAGCCGCTCATGACCTTCGAGGAGGCCGGCGTCGGGGTGCTCCAGCGCGTGAGCGCCCGCGACACCCTCCTCGGGCTCCAGTCGATCGTCGAGGTCGGCGGCATGCCGTTCACGCGGGTGCGCACCCAGACGCTGCCGCCCTCGCGCGCGCAGGCCAAGCGCGCCCTCGAGCTCGGGTTCCTCCTGCTCATCGCCCCGGTCGCGGTGCCGCTGACGGCCCTGACCGCGCTCTACGTCCTGCTCGTGGCCGGGCGGCCGGTGCTCTTCCGCCAGGCGCGGGTCGGCCGTGACGGCGTCGTCTTCGCCATGCGCAAGTTCCGCACGATGCGACGCGACGCCGAGCGCGCGGGCGAGGTCATCGTCGCCACCCGCCACGACCCGCGGATCGTGCGCGGCTGCGGCTGGCTGCGCACGACCCGCCTCGACGAGCTCCCGCAGCTCTGGCACGTCGTCAAGGGGGAGATGTCGCTGGTGGGCCCGCGGCCGGAGCGCCCGGAGAACACCGCGCGCTTCGAGGTGCTCATCCCCGGCTACGCCAAGCGCCACGAGGTGGCCCCGGGGCTGACGGGGCTGGCCCAGACCTACGGGCGCTACCACACCGACCCCGCCTACAAGCTCGGCTACGACCTCCAGTACCTCGTGAACTGGTCGCCGGTGCTCGACCT
>JAWOAS010000123.1:0-3315 GCA_046498405.1 Egibacteraceae bacterium | reverse complement strand
TCTCCCGACCGATGATGACGACCGCGGCCCACGACCAGACGTGGCCGATCTCGACGAGCGCGACGAGCACGCCGGTGACGAGGAGCTTGTCGGCGGTCGTGTCGAGGAACGCCCCGAGGGTCGTCGTGGCCTCCCACTTGCGCGCGAGGTGGCCGTCGACGAAGTCGGTCAGCGCCGCGACGGCGAAGAGCGCCGCCGCGACGGCCATCACCGCCGGATCGTCGGTCCAGGCCAGGACGAGGACCATGACGACGGGCACCGCGGCGATGCGCGCCGCGGTGAGCCAGAGGAGCAGGCGCACCGCGGTGGCCGTCCTCACGTCGAGCCCGAACGTGCTGGGGACATGGGCCGAGCATCCTAGCGGTGCCCACGGCGGGCGCACGGCGCTCGGCCCGCCGGCCCTCGCAGCGCCCGGACGGCGCTGGCCCGGCAGAACCCCGAAGCGCCCGGACGGCGCTGGCCCGGCAGGGCCCCACGGCGAGCGCACGGCGCTCGTCACGCAGCGCGACACAACCGTATGATGCGGCCTCTCGCCCGAGCCGACGACGGAGGATGCCCGACCGGTCGAGACGACCGGCGCCACCGTGGGGGGGACGACCGATGAGCGACACCGAGCGGATCACCTATGACACCTCGTGGGGTCGCCGGCTGCCTGCGCGGATCGGGCGGGCGATCCTGCTCATGGGCATCCTCAAGCCCCTCATCTGGCTCCACGTCCGCCCGAGGGTCCATGGCCGGGAGCGCCTCGAGGGCGTCGAGGGGCCGGTCCTCATCGCCGCGAACCACGCGAGCCACCTCGACACCCCGGTGATCATGCAGAGCCTGCCGCGGGCCCTGCGCCGACGCACCGGCGTCGTCGCCGCCGCCGACTACTTCTTCAACAAGCGCCTGACCGGGTGGTTCGTCACGGTCGCCTTCGCGACCCTGCCGATCGAGCGCAAGAACCTCTCGCCGCTCACCCACCAGCGCATCGAGCAGATGCTCAGCGACGGCTGGAGCATGCTCGTCTACCCCGAGGGCACCCGCACGAAGACTGGCAAACTCCAGCGGCTGAAGTCCGGGACCGCGCACTTCGCGATCGGCTACGGCCTGCCGATCGTGCCGGTCTACCTCACCGGTACCTACGAGTCGCACGGCAAGGGCTCGAAGTGGCCGACGCCGCATCGCGTCACCGTGCGCTTCGGCGCGCCGATCCCCCCGCCGGCCGACGGTGACCACCGGGCGCTGACCGACCGGCTGCGCGAGGCGCTCGTGGCCCTCGCTGCCGAGTCCGGCCGCGCCGAGCCCTAGCGCGCCGCCCGCAGCGACGCGTCCGCGCCCGCCGACGCCGCACACGCGACCGACGCCCCGACGAGGGCCGCACGCGCGACCGACGCCGGGCCCCCGCAGCGGCCCATGCACGAAGAAGGGCCCCGACCGTGGCGGCCGGGGCCCTCGTCCTTCGTGCCGGTCGGGCTGGACGCCGCCCGCTCCGCGCTCGTCGGGCTAGACGCCCGCGGCCTCGCGCACCTCGCGACGCACGCGCGCGGCGTCGGCGTCGTCGACGGTCTGCTCGGCCTGGAGGTCGGCGTCGATCATCGCGCGGTAGCGGGCGATCTCGGCCTGGGTCCGCTCCTCGCTCCAGCCGAGCTCGGCGGCCATGAGCTTGGCGGCGGGCTCGGCGGCGGCCTTGCCGCGGTCGAGCACCTGGATGCGCACCCGCAGGCGGCGGTCGAGCACGTCGTCGAGGTCGAGCGCGCCCTCGTGGGTCACCGCGTAGACGACCTCGGCGGCGAGGTAGAGCTCGGCGCCCTCGAGCGGCTCCGCGAGCTCGGGCCGCTCGTCCATGAGCTCGAGGACCTCGTCGATGAGGTCACCCTGGCGGCCGAGGAGATGGTCGAACCAGTCGACGTGGATGCCGTGCTTGGCGGCGAGCTGCTCGCGCTCGCGCTTGAGCGCCTCGTAGCCGACCGCGCCGAGCAGCGGCAGGTGCTTGGTGGGCGACGGCGGGACCTCGCGGTCGAGGCCCTTGACGGCCTCGTCGACGACGTCCTTGGCCATGACGCGGTACGTCGTGTACTTGCCGCCGCTGATCGAGAAGAGCCCGGGCGCGGACTCCATCACCGCGTGCTCACGGGAGATCGCCGTCGTGTCGCCCTCGCCGGCGGGCGCGACGAGCGGGCGCAGGCCCGCGAAGACGCCGGTGATCTCGTCGGGGGTGACGGGGTTGCGGATCCACTTGTTGAGCTCGCTGAGGACGTAGTCAACGTCCTTCTTCGTCGCGACGACGTCGTTGACCTCCTCCTCCCAGTCGGTGTCGGTCGTGCCGATGAGCCAGTGCGCGCCCCACGGCAGCACGAAGAGCACGCTCTTGGCGGTCTGGGTGATGAGCCCGACCTCCATGTCGAGGCGCTCGCGCGGCACGAGGACGTGGATGCCCTTCGACGGGCGCACCTTGACCTTCGAGGTCCCGGCCATGCCCTGGATCTCGTCGGTCCACGGCCCCGTGGCGTTGACGACGCGCGTCGTCGCGATCGTGAACTCCTCGCCGCTGAGCTCGTCCTTGACCTTCACGCCGGCCACCGCACCGGCATCGTCGAGCTCGAGCCCGGTCGCCGGAGCGCGGGTGAGCACGTGCGCGCCGTGGTGGGCGGCGGTACGGGCGATCGCCATCGTGTGGCGGGCGTCGTCGAGCTGGCCGTCGTAGTAGCGCACGGCACCGACGAAGGCGTCGTCACGGAGCTCCGGGGCGATCTCGAGGGCCTTGGTCTTCGAGTAGTGCTTGTGCAGCGGCACGCCGCGCTTGCCCGTCGCGATCGTGTCGTAGAGGACGACGCCGGAGCCGATGAAGGCCCGCTCCCAGACGCGCTTGTTGAACGGGAAGAGGATCGGCACGGGGTGCACGAGGTGCGGGCACAGCTCCTCGAGCATGAGGTTGCGCTCGGTCAGCGCCTCGGCGACGAGACGGAAGTTGAGCTGCTGGAGGTAGCGCAGCCCCCCGTGGGCGAGCTTCGTCGACTTCGACGAGGTCCCGGCGGCGAAGTCGTCCCGCTCGATGAGCGCGACGCTGAGGCCCCGGCTGGCGGCGTCGAGGGCGGCTCCGACACCGGTGACACCGCCACCGATCACGACGACGTCCACGTCCTCGCTCTTCAAGCGCTCGATCGTCGCGGCCCGCTCCTCGGGCCCGAGCTTCGTGATCGGGGTCATGCCTGCTCCTCATCTCTCGAGATGGACGGTCTGCAGATGTGGCCCGCGCGCCTCGTGCGGCCTGGCCACGGGGTCATGAGCCTATCGTGCCTGTCCGTTTAGGGTAGGGCATTCGACGTCCGGCCC
>JAWOAS010000115.1:0-15230 GCA_046498405.1 Egibacteraceae bacterium | reverse complement strand
CCGGCCCTGGGACGAGGCGCTGGCGTGGGACCCGCCGTTCGCGCACTGGTTCGTCGGCGGGCGGCTCAACGCCTCGGTGAGCTGCCTCGACCGCCACGTCGAGGCCGGCTACGGCGAGCAGGTCGCCTACCACTGGGTGGGCGAGCCCGGTGATCGCCGCGACCTCACCTACGCGGGGCTGGCTGAGGAGGTCGGCCGTCTGGCCAACACCCTGCGCGGGCTCGGCGTGGCCCGCGGCGATCGCGTCGCGATCTACCTGCCGATGCTGCCCGAGCTCGTCGCGGCGATGCTCGCCTGCGCGCGGATCGGCGCGCCCCACTCGGTGGTCTACGCCGGCTTCGGTGCCCAGGCCCTTGCCGACCGTCTCGTCGACGCCGAGGCCAAGGTCCTCATCACCGCCGACGGGGCGTACCGTCGCGGTGAGGTCCTGCCGCTCAAGCGCACCGCCGACGTCGCGATGGGCGCGGCCGAGAGCGTGCGCTCCTGTCTCGTCGTCCGGCGCACCAACAGCGACGTCCGGCTCATGCCCGGTCGCGACGCCTGGTACCACGAGGTCGTCGGGCAGGCCTCGCCGGTCTGCGAGCCCGCGGCGATGGACGCCGAGGACCCGCTCTTCCTGCTCTACACCTCCGGGACGACGGGCACGCCGAAGGGCATCGTCCACCGCACCGGGGGCTACCTCACCCACGTCACGGCGACCCACCGCATGGTCTTCGACCACGATCCCGACCGGGACGTGCTGTGGTGCGCGGTGAACCTCGGGTGGATCACCGGGCACAGCTACGGCGTCTACGGGCCGTTGGCCAACCGCGCGACGAGCGTGCTCGCCGAGGGCGCCCTCGACCATCCCTCGCCCGACCGGGCCTGGCGGACCATCGCCCAGGAGGGGGTCACCGCCCTCTACACGACGCCCGCAGTCATCCGCGCGTTCCGCGCCGCCGGCGAGGAGCGTCCCGCCGGCCACGACCTCTCGAGCCTGCGCCTGCTCGGCAGCGTCGGCGAGCCCATCGAGCCGGAGGTCTGGCGCTGGTACCACGAGGCCGTGGGCGGCGGGCGCTGCCCCATCGTCGACACCTGGTGGCAGACCGAGACCGGCGGGATCGTCCTCGCGCCGCTGCCGGCGATCACCGGCGCGAAGCCGGGCAGCGCGATGCGGCCGCTGCCGGGCCTCGCGGTCAGCGTCGTCGACGACGACGGCGCGCCGGTCGCTCGCGGGCAGGCCGGCCACCTCACGATCCCGCGACCGTGGCCGGGGATGCTCCAGACGATCTGGGGTGACGACGAGCGCTACCGCCGCACGTACTGGTCGCGCTTCGGGCAGGAGGTCTACGTGACCGGCGATCGCGCCAGGGTCGACGACGAGGGCGACCTCTGGGTCCTCGGGCGCGAGGACGAGGTCCTCAAGGTCTTCGGTCACCGCCTCTCGAGCGCCGAGCTCGAGGCGGCGATCGTCGATCACCGGGCGGTGGCCGAGGCGGCGGTCGCCGGCCGTGCGGACCCCGTGGCCGGGCAGGCCATCGTCGCGTTCGTGCGCCTGCGGCCCGGCTACGACGACACCCCGGCGCTCGTGGCGCAGCTGCGCGAGCACGTCGTGGCGCGGTTCGGCCCGATTGGGCGGCCCGAGACGATCGTCGTCGTCGAGGATCTGCCCAAGACCCGTGCTGGCACGATCATGCGTCGCCTCCTCGAGGACCTCGCCGAGGGCCACGAGCCGGGGGACACCTCCGCGCTCGACGACCCCGGGCTCGTGGCCCACCTCGTCGAGGCCACCGCGGAGGCCACCGCCGGGCGCTAGCCGCAGCGGGAGCCTCAGGCGAGCTCGACGAGCCGGCGCACGACGACGTCGGCCTCCCCGTTCGAGCAGACCGAGAAGGGGTCGACGAGCACGGTGCGGCAACCGGCGCGCCGCGCCGGGGCGATGTCGTTGCGGAGGTTGTCACCGGCGCAGACGACCCGCTCGGGCCCGACGTCGAAGCGCGCGAGGACGCCCTCGAGCAGCGCCCGCAGCCCCTCGGGCTTGCCGGCGTCGAGGACGATCTCGTCGAAGGCGCCGGAAAGCCCGAGGCGCTCGACGAGCGGGCGGGCCAGGGCCTCGGCGGTGTTGCTCGCGAGCACGCGGTGGCGGGCGCCGGCGAAGGCCGCGAGCGCCGTGTCGATCGTCGCGGCGCCGGGCAGCGGCACCGCGGGGTCGTTCATCCGCTGGCGGGTGCGGATGAAGGCGCGTCGCAGCGCCTGGTCGTCGACGCGGTGGTGCAGGGCCACCGCCCGCACGGTCTGCCAGGCGTCGCCGAGGTAGAGCGCGTCGGCAGGGGGGTTGTGGGGGTTGAGCAGCGGCTCGCCGTGCCAGGTCGTGGCCAGTCCCTCGCCGCGGAGGGCCGCGGCCCAGACCTCGTCGCGCCCCGGGTCGTAGAGGCTGCCGAGGCTGACGGGATGGCGGCGGGCGAGGATACGGCGGACCTCGTCGTCGATGCGCGCGCCCGCGGTGGGTCCGACCTCCTCACTGAGCAGCGCGAGGTAGACCGGCACGAAGGCGGTGTCGTCGTGGACGGTGCCGTCGAGGTCGAGGATGGCGATGTCGACGTCATCGAACCAGGGTGGTGCGGGCATCCTCGCTCCTCGGTCGTCGCGACGCCGCGCCACGTCGCGTGCACCTTCCGCACTGCCTCACCGCGAGGGATAGTCACCCACGCCCGCGGGCACGAGGCAAGCTAACGAAAAGTAATCTTACAACTACTCTAAAGCATCAAGCCTGCCGGGGTGGCACCGCCGCCGGCCAAGGCGTCGGCGCGGGCCGGCGGCCGGCCCGCCACGGGGCCTGCTGCCTCCGGCGTGCGCCAGGCCTGCGGACCACCGCCGGGCTGCCTACGATGCCCCCTGGCCACCACCGACAGGAGCGGGGCAGTGACGAAGGTCTTCAGCGGCGTGAAGCCGACCGGCAAGCCGCACATCGGCAACTACTTCGGCGCCTTCACGCGCTGGGCGGCCGAGCAGGACGAGGGGCACCTCTACTGCGTCGTCGATCTCCACGCGATGACCGTGCCCTACGACCCCGAGGAGCTGCGCACGCGCACCTCCGACCTCGCGACCTGGCTGCTGGCCACCGGCCTCGACCCGGACCGCGCGACGCTGTTCGTCCAGTCCCACGTCCGCGAGCACGCCGAGGCGACGTGGATCCTCGACTGCGTCGCCACGATGGGTGAGCTCGGCCGCATGACGCAGTTCAAGGACAAGGGAGGCGGGCGCGACTCGGTGTCGGTCGGGCTCTTCAACTACCCCGTGCTCATGGCCGCCGACATCCTCCTCTACCACGCCGAGGAGGTCCCCGTCGGCGCCGACCAGCGCCAGCACGTCGAGCTCTCACGCGACATCGCCCAGCGCTTCAACCACCGCTTCGGGCAGACCTTCACGCTGCCCAAGGCGACGTTCCCGCCCGCCGGCGCGCGGATCATGGACCTCCAGCACCCCGACCGGAAGATGTCGAAGTCCGACGAGTCGCCGCAGGGCACGATCGACCTCGCCGACGACGCCGACACCACACGCAAGAAGATCATGCGCGCGGTGACCGACTCGGGCACCGAGGTCCGCTCCGGCGAGGACAAGCCCGGCGTCACCAACCTCCTCGAGCTGCTCTCGGCGGCGACGGGGCGGACCGTCGCCGAGCACGAGGCCGAGCTCGCCGGCGCCCGCTACGGCGACTTCAAGAAGCAGGTCGCCGAGGCCGTCATCGAGCGGCTGCGCCCGGTGCGCGAGCGCTACGCCGAGCTCGCCGCCGACCCGCACGCTGTCGCCGACACCCTCGCCAAGGGGGCCGAGCGCGCCCGGCAGCGCGCCGCGGCCACGATGGCCGACGTGCGAGCCAGGGTCGGCATCACCGCGTGAACCTCATCAGCGTCGAAGGGGTCGCGCACCGCTTCGCCGAGCGGGCCGTCCTCGACGGGGTGAGCTTCGGGATCGACGAGGGCGACCGCGTCGGGGTCATCGGCCTCAACGGCAGCGGCAAGTCCACGCTGCTGCGCGTCCTCGCCGGGGTGCTCGAGCCCGATGCCGGTCGGGTGGTGTGGGGCGGCGGCGTGCGCGTCCACCTCCTGCCGCAGGACCCCGACCTGCCGGCCGAGGCCTCCCCCCTCGAGGCCGTCCTCGAGGCCGACACCGAGGAGCTTGCGCTCCTGCGGCGCTTCGAGGCCGCCCAGGCCGACCTCCGCGCCGACCCCACCGACGCCGCTGCGCACGAGCGGCTCGACGCCGCCGCCGAGGCGATGGACGCCGCCGGCGCCTGGAGCGTCGAGCGACGGGCCCGCGCCGTCCTCGACCGTCTCGGCCTCGGCGGCGCCGACGGGCCCTGCGGCGTGCTCTCCGGCGGCCAGCGCAAGCGCGTCGCCCTGGCCCGCGCGCTTGTGAGCCCCGCCGAGGTCCTCATCCTCGACGAGCCGACGAACCACCTCGACGTCGAGGTCATCGAGTGGCTCGAGGACGAGCTCGCCGCCCGCAGCGGCGCGGTCGTCCTCGTCACCCACGACCGCTACCTCCTCGACCGGCTCGCCACCCGCGTCTTCGAGGTCGAGTCGGGGCGGCTGCACACCCACCACGGCTCCTACGCCGACTACCTCGAGGCACGCGCCGAGCGCGAGGCGCAGGCGATCGCCGCCGAGCAGCGCCGCGCCAACCTCGCCCGCGCCGAGCTCGCCTGGCTGCGCCGTGGGCCGAAGGCCCGCGGGACGAAGGCCAAGCACCGCGTCGAGGCCGCCCACGAGCTGCTGTCACGGCGCGAGCACACCGCCGAGGCCACCCTGGCCGTCGACCTGCCGGCGCGCCGGCTCGGCTCGAAGGTCGTCGTGCTCCACCACGCCGGTAAGGCCTACGACGGGCAGTGGGTGCTGCGCAGCGTCGAGGCGCGCCTCGACCCGCGGGCGCGCATCGGCCTCGTCGGCCCCAACGGCAGCGGCAAGACGACGCTGCTGCGGCTGCTCGCCGGCGACGTCGAGCCCGACGCCGGCAGCGTGCGGACCGGCGAGACCGTCCACGTCGGCTGGTACGGCCAGGACCCCACCCCGCTGCCGCCGGAGACGCGGTTGCTCGACGCCGTCAAGGAGGTCGTCCTCGAGACGAACACCGTCGAGGGCATCCGCTTGTCGGCCGCCGATCTCCTCGAGCGCTTCCTCTTCCCCTCGGCGCAGCACGCCGCGCACGTCGGCGAGCTCTCGGGAGGTGAGCGCCGCCGCCTCGAGCTGCTGCGGGTCCTCGCCGACGCCCCGAACCTCCTCCTGCTCGACGAGCCCACCAACGACCTCGACCTCGACACCCTCGCGGTCCTCGAGTCCTACCTCGACGGCTGGCCCGGCGCGCTCGTCGTGGCCAGCCACGACCGCTACTTCCTCGACCGCGTCTGCGACGACCTGCTGTCCCTCGAGCCCGACGGCACGGTGCGCCACCACCCGGGGGGCTGGCAGGCCTACCGGGAGCACCGGCGCCGCCAGCAGCAGGCCGAGCGGACCACGGAGCGCGAGGCGGGCCGGGGGGGCAGCGGTGGGACCGGCCCGGCCGGCCGGCCCGACGCCGCCGGCGCCGGCGGGCGCCGGCGCAAGCGCGCCTACCACGAGGAGCGCGAGCTCGCCCGGCTCGGCGAGCGCATCCCCGAGCTCGAGGAGCGCAAGGTCGCCCTCGCCGCCGAGCTCGCCGAGGTGGGGGAGGACTACGAGGCCGCCACGCGCCTCGGCGAGGAGCTCGCCGAGGTCAACGCCGCGCTCGACGCCGCGGAGTCCCGCTGGCTCGAGCTGTCGATGATCGGAGAGGACGCATGACCGCTGAGCCGCTGCGCAGGCCCCTCGTGTGGGTCGACCTCGAGATGTCCGGCCTCGATCCCGACCGTGACGTCATCCTCGAAGCGGCGGTGCTCGTCACCGACGGCTCCCTCGAGCGGGTCGTCGAGGGCCCCGACCTCGTGCTCGCCGCGCCGGAGGAGGCCCTCGAGGGCATGGTCGACGTCGTCGCGCAGATGCACGCCGCCAGTGGCCTCACCGAGGCGGTGCGGGCCTCGACGGTGCGCATGGACGACGCCGAGGAGCAGCTGCTCGCCTTCGTCGCCGCGCACGTCCCCGAGGCGAGGACCGCGCCGCTGGCCGGCAACTCCGTCCACGCCGACCGGGCGTTCCTGCGCCGGTACATGCCGGCGTTCGAGTCGCACCTGCACTACCGCAACGTCGACGTCTCCACGCTCAAGGAGCTCTGCAAGCGCTGGCGGCCCGACGTCCTCGAGGCCAGCGCGGTCAAGGCGGGCGGGCACCGGGCGATGGCCGACATCCGCGAGTCGCTCGAGGAGCTGCGGGCCTACCGCGACGTGCTCTTCCTGCCACCGGGTGAGCCCGCCGCCGGCGCGCAGGGCGATACTGGACCCGACGGCGGCACCGAGCCCGCCGGGGAGGGGAGCCGCTCATGACCGCCACGCTGGCCGCCGCCGACCTCGACGGCGTCGTCGTCCCCCTGCTGACCCCCCTCGAGCCCGACGGCAGCGTCGACCTCGGCGGCGTCGGCCCGCTCGTCGAGGCCGTCCTGGCCGGCGGGGTCGCCGGCATCGTCGCGCTGGGCACGACCGGGGAGTTCGCCGACCTCGACGCCGAGGAGCGCGCCGCGGTCCTCGAGGCCACCGTCGCCGCCGTCGCCGGCCGGGTGCCGGTCATCGCCGGGGTCGGCGGCATCGGCACCACCGAGGCGTGCGTCCACGCCCGCCGCGCCGCCGGGGCCGGCGCCGACGCGGTGCTCGCGCTGCCGCCCCTCTACCTCAAGCTCGGCGAGGAGCCGCTGCTCGCGCACTTCGCCGCCGTCGCCGAGGCCGCGGCTCTGCCGCTGCTGCTCTACCACTTCCCGGCACTGTCGGGCACCGCGCTGTCGCCGCGGCTGCTCGCCCGCGCCGCAGCCGAGGTGCCCCAGGCCGTCGGGGTCAAGCAGACCGGCGGCGACCTCGGCGCCATCCACGCCGCGCTGGCCGCGCTGGGCGACGACGAGGCCTTCGCCGTGGTTTCGGGCTCGGCGGGGCTGCTGCTGCCGACGCTGCTCGCCGGTGGGACCGGCGGCATCCTCGCCATCGCCAACGTCGACCCGGCGCTGCCGGTGGCCCTGCACGCCGCCTTCCGCAGCGGCGACCTCGAGCGGGCCGCCGCCCTGCACCGCGACGTGCTGCGGCTGTCGGCGGCCACCTCGATCGGCTCGCCGGGCACGCTCGGGCTCAAGGCGGTCGCGCAGGCGGTGGGCATGCCGGTCAGCCCGGTCGTGCGCACCCCGCCAGTCGACGCCGACGCGGTCCTGCGCCGCGCCGAGGGCGTCGCGAGCGCCGGCTGGCGGTCCTAGGCGGGCTCAGACGTAGCCGCGCAGGGAGGACGCCTCGGCGACGCGCTCGACGGCCAGGGCGTAGGCCGCCGAGCGCAGGTCGCAGCCCTCGGCGTCGGCGTAGGCCGCGAGGGTGCGGTAGGCGCGGCGCAGGCGCTGCTTGAGCTCGGCGTTGACGCGGTCGGCGTCCCAGTGGAACTGCTGGATGTTCTGCGTCCACTCGAAGTACGACACCGTCACCCCGCCGGCGTTGGCGAGCACGTCGGGGATGACCTCGACCCCGCGGTCGCGCAGGACGCGGTCGGCTACGGGGGTGACCGGGTGGTTCGCGCCCTCGACGACGAGGCGGGCGCGGATGTCGTCGGCGTTGGCCTTGGTGATGACCCCGCCGATCGCCGCGGGCACGAGCACGTCGACGTCGAGGGCGAGCAGCGCTCCGTCGGCCAGGGGCTCGGTGCCAGGGGTCTGGGCGACGGTGCCGCTCTCGGCACGCGCACGGTCGACGGCGTCGAGGTCGAGGCCGCCGGCGTCATAGGCCCCGCCGCGGCTGTCGGAGGCCGCGACGACCCGGTAGCCGTAGTCGGCGGCGACCCGTGCCGCCCAGCGGCCGACCTTGCCGTAGCCCTGCACCGCCACGGTGAGCGCCTCGCGGTCCCGGCCGGCCTCGCGCACGGCCTCGTCGAGGACGATGACCGCGCCACGGCCGGTCGCGGCGTCGCGGCCGACCGACCCACCGAGCGCGACGGGCTTGCCGGTGACGATCGCGGGAGCGTGGCCGTGCTGGCGCCCCCAGGCGTCCATCATCCAGGCCATCGTCTGGGCGTCGGTGCCCATGTCCGGCGCCATGATGTCGCGGTGGGTGCCGAGCACCGAGGCGACCTGGTCCATGTAGCGGCGGGTCAGCCGCTCGCGCTCGCTGGTGCTGAGCCCGGCGACGTCGACCTGCACCCCACCCTTCGCGCCGCCGAAGGGCAGGTCGACCACGGCGGTCTTCCAGGTCATGAGGCTGGCGAGCGCGCGGATCTCGTCGAGGTCGGCGGCGGGGTGGTAGCGCACCCCGCCCTTGTAGGGGCCGCGGGCGCCGTTGTGCTGGACGCGGTAGCCGTAGACGACCTCGCGTCGCCCGTCGTCGCGTTGCAGCGGCACCTGCACGCGGATCTCGCGGTACGTCCCCTCGAGGACCTCGGTGATGGCGTCGTCGAGGCCGAGGCCGTCGGCGGCCTCGCGGAGGAAGAACGTCACCGCCTCGAACGGCGTCATGTCGTCGTGCGGCTCGGCCATCCCCGGCGCCTTCCCTCGGCTGTGGCGCGATCCTCGCAGGGTCGCGCGGCCGGGCCAACGCCGCCGCCCGGGGCCAGCCGGGGGCGAGGCCACAACAGAGCCCGGACACCCAGCGGCCCGCGGCGACGCCGTCGTCACGGGGGCGCTGCCGCCCGACGGCTCAGAGGCCGATGCCGAGCACCGGGCCGCCGAGGAGGTAGACCGCGCTGACGATGAGGACGACCCCGATGACGTTGAGCCAGACACCGGCGCGCACCATCTGGGCGATCGTGACGTGCCCGGAGCCGAAGACGATGGCGTTGGGCGGCGTGGCGACCGGCATCATGAACGCGCTCGAGGCGGCCAGCGCCGCCGGGACGACGAGCACGAGCGGGTCGTAGCCCAGGCCGACGCCCACGCCACCGAGGATGGGCAGGAACGTCGCCGCGGTGGCGGTGTTGCTCGTGAGCTCGGTCAGCAGGATGATGAGGGTGACGACGGCGACGACGAGCGTGAGCAGCGGCAGGGCCCCAAGGGCGGTGACCTGGGTGCCGATCCACTCGTCGAGACCGGAGGACTGCACTGCCGCGGCGAGGCTGAGGCCTCCGCCGAAGAGCACGAGGATCCCCCAGGGGATGCGCCGGGCGGCGTCCCAGCTCAGGACGAAGACCCCGGCCTTGCGGTTGACGGGGATGACGAAGGCGAGCAGCACGGCGATCATCCCGATGCCTGCGTCGGAGAGGGCGCCCACGGCGGGAACGGCCTCGACGAGCCCCTCCCAGTCGGCGAGGAAGCCGCGCGACATCCACGCGAGCGCGGTGCCGACGAAGATCGTGAGCACGGTCCGCTCCCCGCGCCCCATCGGCCCGAGCTTGGCGAGCTCGGCGTCGATGAGCTCGCTGCCGCCCGGCAGCTCGTCGAGCTCGGGCGGGAAGAGCAGCTTGGTGAGGACGAGCCACGCCAGGGCGAGGAAGACCGCGGCGAGGGGGAGCCCGAGCAGCATCCACTGGCCGAAGGCGATGTCGATGCCGTAGGCCTCGTTCACGAAGCCGAGGAGGAAGGTGTTCGGCGGCGTGCCGATCGGCGTGGCCAGCGAGCCGATGCTCGCGGCGTAGGCGATGCCGAGCATGAGCGCGGTGGCGAACCGCAGCTGCACGCGCGGTCCGCCGGCGTCGGCGGCCTCGAGGTCGTCGGCGGAGGGGCCCTCACCCATCTGGCGCAACACGAGCATGAGCACGCTCACGCCGATGGGCAGCATCATCACCGTCGTCGCGGTGTTCGAGACCCACATCGACAGGAAGGCCGTGGCGAGCATGAACCCGCCGACGAGCTGGGAGGGGCGCGTGCCGACGATGGCCACGGTGCGCAGGGCGATCCGTCGGTGCAGCCCCCACCGCTGCATCGCCAGCGCGAGCATGAAGCCGCCCATGAAGAGGTAGATGATGTCGTTGGCGTAGGGCTCGGTCGCACCGCCGATGTCGGTGACGCCGAGCAGCGGGAACAGGGCGATCGGCAGCAGGGCGGTGGCCGGCAGGGGCAGCGCCTCGGTGAGCCACGACAGGCCCATGAGCACGGCGACGGCGGCAACGGCGCGGCCTTCGGGCGCCAGACCGGGGGCAGCACCGAGGGCGACCCAGACCGCGATCGCTCCTGCGGGGGCCGCGAGTCGGCCGATCTGGGAGCGCCGCGTCGTCCGGGTCGGCTCGGCGAGCTCGGAGACGTCGGCCTCCCCCTCGGTGGCGTCGTCGGCGTGGACGAGATCGAGCGCGTCGTCGTCGTCGGGGTTGGTGTAGCTCGACATCGGTGCCCCCTCGGGCTGGTGTGCGGACCCTGCCGAGGCGCACGATCCTCAACAATCGGGTCACGCCACCAGGCCGAAGGTCATCCGTCGCCGGGCCCTTCGGCGTTGCGGCATGGGCGATCGCATGTGAATGCATGCACAAGGTCTGGGGGGCTCTGCCGAGCGCTCGAGGGTGCCGCGGGCTCCGACGGGCAGGGGCACCGAGGGGACGCCCAAGGGCCCCCGACGCACGACGCCGGCCAGCCCGATCATCGGGCTGGCCGGCGCGGGTGCGCTCGCCGCTGGCTAGGACGCCTTGCGGTTGCGGAACTTCGACTTGCGGTAGTCCTTGTTCATCATCGCGATGAAGTCGATGGAGATGTCCTTCGGGCAGGCGGCCTGGCACTCGCCGTAGTTCGTGCAGGAGCCGAAGTACTCCTCCATGACCGTGACCATGCGAACGGTGCGGGCATGGCGCTCGGGCTGGCCCTGCGGGAGCATGTTGAGCTGGCTGAGCTTGGCCGAGGTGAACAGGTGCGCCGCACCGTTGGGGCAGGCGGCCACGCAGGCGCCGCAGCCGATGCACGCCGCGGCGTCGAAGGCGAGGTCGGCGGTGTCCTTGTCGACGGGGGTGAGGTTGGCCTCCGGCGCCGAGCCGGTGTTGACGGAGACGAAGCCGCCGGCGGAGATGATCTCGTCGAACGGTGAGCGGTCGACGATGAGGTCCTTGCGCAGCGGGAAGCCGCGGGCACGCCACGGCTCGAGGGTGATGGTGTCGCCGTCGCGGTAGTTGAAGAGGTGCACCTGGCAGGCGGCGGTGTTCTCCATCGGCCCGTGGGCCTTGCCGTCGACCATGATCCCGCAGGTGCCGCAGATGCCCTCACGGCAGTCGGAGTCGAAGGCGATCGGCTCGACGCCCTGCTCGGTGAGCCGGTCGTTGACGATGTCGAGCATCTCGAGCAGCGAGGCGTGCTCGTCGATGCCCTCGGCCGGGTAGGTCTCGAAGCTGCCTGGCGCGTCCGGGCTTGGCTGGCGCCACACCCTGAGGGTGAGGTCCATGATCGTGCGGTCCTTTCGTCGCCCTCCGCCGGGCTGTCGGTGCCCCTCCGCCGGGTGCCGGTCTACTTGTAGGAGCGCGTCGCGAGCTTGACGTTGTCGAAGATGAGGTGCTCCTTGGTCAGCGAGGGGTCCTCGCCGGTGCCCTCGAAGCCCCACGCTGCGACGTAGGCGTAGTGCTCGTCGTCGCGCAGGGCCTCGCCCTCGTCGGTCTGGTACTCCTCGCGGAAGTGCCCGCCGCAGGACTCGTTGCGGTCGAGCGCGTCGATGGTCATGAGCTCGGCGAGCTCGAAGAAGTCCGCGACCCGCCCGGCCTTCTCGAGGGACTGGTTGATCGTCTCGTTCTCGCCGAGCACGCGGACGTCCTTGTGGTACTCGTCGCGCAGCGCCTGGATCTCCGAGCGCGCCTTCTCGAGGCCCTGCTCGGTGCGCGCCATGCCGCAGTAGTCCCAGAGGATCTTGCCGAGGTCGCGGTGGAAGCTGTCGACCGACCGGGTGCCGTTGACCGAGAGCAGCCCGTTGACCTTGTCGCGGACCTCGGCCTCGGCCTCGGCGAAGGCGGGGTGGTCGGTCGGCGGCGGGCTCTCCCCGAGGTGGGGGGCGAGGTAGTCGCCGATGGTGTAGGGCAGGACGAAGTAGCCGTCGGCGAGGCCCTGCATGAGCGCTGAGGCGCCGAGGCGGTTGGCGCCGTGGTCGCTGAAGTTCGACTCGCCGATCGAGAAGAGGCCCGGGACCGTCGTCATGAGGTTGTAGTCGACCCACAGCCCGCCCATCGCGTAGTGCGGGGCGGGGTAGATGCGCATGGGCACGTCGTAGGGGTTCTCGTTCGTGATCTTCTTGTACATCTCGAAGAGGTTGCCGTAGCGCTCGGCGATCTTGTCCTGGCCGAGCCGGCCGACGGCCTCGCCGAAGTCGAGGTAGACGCCGTTCTTGCGCGGCCCGACGCCGTGGCCGGCGTCGACCATGCGCTTGGCCGCGCGGCTCGAGACGTCGCGCGGGGCGAGGTTGCCGAACGAGGGGTAGATGCGCTCGAGGTAGTAGTCGCGCTCGGCCTCGGGGATGTCGGCCGGCGCCCGCTCGTCGTCGGGGTCGGCGGGCACCCAGATGCGCCCGTCGTTGCGCAGCGACTCGCTCATGAGCGTGAGCTTGGACTGGTAGTCGCCGGACTGCGGGATGCAGGTCGGGTGGATCTGGGTGAACGAGGGGTTGGCGAACGCCGCGCCCTTGCGGTGGGCGCGCCAGGCGGCGGTGACGTTGGAGTTCTTGGCCATCGTCGACAGGAAGTAGGCGCTGGCGTAGCCGCCGGTGGCCAGGACCACGGCGTGCGCGGCGTGGCTCGTGACCTCGCCGGTCTCGAGGTCGCGCACGACGATGCCGCGGGCCTCGCCGTCGATCTTGACGAGCTCGAGCATCTCCGACTTCGTGTGCAGCTCCACCGCGCCGGCGTCGACCTGGCGCATGAGGGCCTGGTAGGCGCCGAGCAGCAGTTGCTGGCCGGTCTGGCCCTTGGCGTAGAAGGTGCGCGAGACCTGCGCGCCGCCGAAGGAGCGGTTGTCGAGCAGGCCGCCGTAGTCGCGGGCGAACGGCACGCCCTGGGCGACGCACTGGTCGATGATGTCGACCGAGACCTGCGCGAGGCGGTAGACGTTGGCCTCGCGGGAGCGGTAGTCGCCGCCCTTGACGGTGTCGTGGAAGAGGCGGAAGACCGAGTCCCCGTCGCCCTGGTAGTTCTTCGCGGCGTTGATCCCGCCCTGCGCGGCGATCGAGTGCGCGCGCCGGGGGGAGTCGTGGTAGGTGAACGCCTTGACGTTGTAGCCGAGCTCACCGAGCGTGGCGGCGGCGGAGGCGCCGGCCAGGCCGGTGCCCACGACGATGATCGTGAACTTGCGCTTGTTGTTGGGGTTGACGAGCCTCATCGAGAAGCGGTGGTTGTCCCACTTGTCCTCGATGGGGCCGTCGGGGATCTTGGCGTCGAGCTGCATGGGGACGCTCCTCGTCGCAGGTGGCGCGGCTGGCTAGGAGACGACGCCGGTGAGCACCGCGAGCGGGAAGCTCACGTTGCCGACGACGACGACCACGGCGAGGGCCACCGCGAGGTAGCGACGCCAGTGGTTGAAGCGCCGGTTGTTCCACCCCATCGTCTGGAAGAGGCTCCAGGCGCCGTGGAAGATGTGGAAGCCGAGCGCGAGGTTGGCGACGATGTAGATCCCGGCGATGAGGGGGTTGGAGAAGCTCGCGACGACGTTGCTGTAGACGTCGCCCTTGTCGAAGGCGGGGTTGGTCGCCCCGAGGGTGAGGTCCGCGATGTGGAAGACGATGAAGAGGGCGATGATGATGCCCGTCCAGCGCATCGTCCGGTTCGCGAAGTTCACCGCGACGTAGTCGCGCTTCTCGTACTTGGCGGGCCGCTTGCGGCGGTTGTCGAGCCACAGGGCGAAGGCCGCGTGGATGTGGATGAGCACGCTGCCGCCGAGCACGACGCGGAAGATCCAGAGGCCGCCCTCCTCGGGCAGCGCCGGGTAGGCGATCTGGCGCAGCCACTCGGCGTAGGCGTTGATGTCCTCGGGCCCCTGGTAGAGCTTGAGGTTGCCGATCATGTGGACGACCACGTAGGCCAGCAGCACGATCCCGGTGATCGCCATCGCGTACTTCTTGCCGAGCGCGGAGCCGTAGAACTCCGCGATCCAGGACCGTTGGCCCTGCTTGGGCGGCGGCGTGGTGGCGGTGGGCTTCTGCTGCGTGTCGGCCATCTCTCGCTCCTGCCGGGAGACCGCTCCCGACCCCTCTGAGCGGCCTGATCGTTGCGCGAGCCGAGCGTAGCAGGGGTCCCTGACGCTGTCCCGCTCGCGGTCGGGCCGCCCCTAGACTGCGCCAGCGCCCCGGACCGTGGGACGCGCGGCGGCGCGCAGAGGAGCGTGGAGCCGATGGCAGAGCAGCGCGAGGTCCGCACCGCCGCGGGGCTGCCCGTCGAGGCGGTCTACCGCCCCGAGGCCACCGCCGGCCTCGACTACGACGCCGAGCGCGGGGACCCCGGCGCCTTCCCCTACGCCCGGGGCGTCTACGGCTCGATGTACCGGGGGCGGCCGTGGACGATGCGCCAGTACGCCGGCTTCGCCACCGCCGCGGAGTCCAACGCGCGCTACCGCTACCTGCTCTCGCAGGGGCAGACGGGGCTGTCGGTGGCCTTCGACCTGCCCACGCAGATGGGCTACGACTCCGACGACCCGATCGCGCTCGGCGAGGTCGGCAAGGTCGGCGTGGCCATCGACTCGCTCGCCGACATGCGTGCCCTCTTCGACGGCATCCCCCTCGATGCGGTGTCGACGTCGATGACGATCAACGCGCCGGCGGCGCTGCTGCTGCTGCTCTACGAGCTCGTCGCCGAGGAGCAGGGCGTGGCACCCGAGCAGCTGCGCGGGACGATCCAGAACGACGTCCTCAAGGAGTACATCGCCCGCGGCACCTACATCTTCCCCCCGGCGCCCTCGCTGCGGCTGACCACCGACACGCTCGCCTACTGCGCCGAGCGCCTGCCGCGGTTCAACACGATGTCGATCTCGGGCTACCACATGGCCGAGGCGGGGGCCACGGCGATCCAGGAGGTCGCCTTCACCCTGTCCAACGCCGTGGCCTACCTCGAGGCCGCAGCCGAGGCCGGCCTCGCCGTCGACGACGTCGCGCCACGCCTGTCGTTCTTCTTCGTCGCCCGCTCCTCGCTGCTCGAGGAGGTCGCGAAGTTCCGCGCCGCACGGCTCGTCTGGGCCCGCCTCGTGCGCGAGCGCTTCGGCGCGAGCGACCCGAAGTCGGCGATGCT